>DATNOY010000606.1:0-4012 GCA_036703495.1 Coleofasciculaceae cyanobacterium | reverse complement strand
TACTCCCAGATCGCGTGCAGTGGGCAGCGTATTGCCTGGATCAGGCGAGACATTGCCCCCAAAGGGAGTCGCGACTAAGTTGAGCTGATAGACGGTAGAGGCGCTAGTGTTTGAAGGTTCTACCTTGATGAAGTAAGCACCTGATGGCAAGTCTTGCGTGGCGCTAGACAGGAAGGTAGAGCTGAAATTAGTGCCTGAGGCTAAAATCTCATCGTTATCGACGAGTCCATTGCCATTACCATCCCGAATTAACTGAACACGCGTGTTTGCAGAGGAGCCTGTGACTCTGGCTTGCAGGTTGGCAACATCATTTAAGGTAAACCTGTAAAAATCTACCGGATCAGTGGTGCCGACAAAATCTTGATTCGTATAGGTACCTGAAAGGACACCAATATCAACGGCTGAACTCAGCCCTTCTACCGGAGGAACCGGAGGCGTTGGGGGAGCCGGAGGCGTCGCCGGAGTTGCTAAAGCAGCTAGATTGTAGTTTATGTTGCCCTTGAGGCTTTGAACTGAGATATAGTAGCTGCCTGCGGCTAGGCTGGCTGCAATTGTTTTGGGCTTGGCTCCGCTCTTAAAGTTTTCTAAAACAGCACCGCTGCTATTGCGTAAAGTGACTCTAGCGCTGGCTCTGCCCGTTACTCGTCCTAGCGTTAATCCAAATTCGCTTGCTCCAGACAAAGTAAATTTGGCGAAGTCAATTTTATCTCTTGAACCGACAAACCCGCCTATACGCTTGCTTCCGCTTAGGGTTCCAACATTGCGAGCGTTTCTCAGAGTATTGTCTTTGTTGCTAATTGACATAACTTTTTGCGGTAAGTTTACAGGCACGAAAAATCAGAGGTAGCCCTCAACAGGGAATGATGTTTGATTGTGCAGAAAAATCATTCCCTGTTGAGGGGGGAAAGGTAGCGACGCTGCAACGAAGTGCCACGCGATCGCTGTAATGCTTCAGTATCAATGAATCCAGAAAAAAGATCCCAATATTTGCAACTTGCCCATAAATGATGGCTGAGCAGTCTACAAATTACACGGTAGAATTAGCCTTTCAAGCTGTTTTTGTGTGAAAACATGCCCGTAAATGAGCATTTATTGGGATGTTGAGGCAAAAATGCGAAAGTTTTTCTATAACTCCCACAGGGTAAGGCTTCTAGCTGTTGCGTGGCACTTCGTTACAGCATCGCTAGCTTTCCCCCTATTAAACTCGAACAACGACTTTTCCAGTCACCTGTCTTTGTTCAAGTTTGCCAATCGCAGCAGGCAACTCATCCAGGGAATAGATGTGGTCAATCAGAGGGGCGATCTGACCGGATGTGAGCCAGTTCTTTAAGGTCAAGAGACTCAGATTGGTTCGGGGTAGAGGCTAATGCAGTGACTCTGCGGCGACTGAATTGGGAAATCAAAGATCCGAAAAGCAAAATTTGAAACAATCGCGCGATAGATCCCCCCACCAAAACATAGGTTCCACCGGGTTTCAAAATAGAGAAATAGTCAAACACTGAACGATACGCAGCCGCATCCAGAATCAGGTCATAATCAATGCCGCGTTGCGTCACATCGACTTGCGTGTAGTCAATCACCTGATCAGCACCGAGTAATTTCACCTTATCTATTTTTTGCGTACTGCATGCGGCTGTCACTTCCGCACCCAAGGCTTTGGCAATCTGCACTGCAAACGATCCTACGCCCCCGGATGCACCGTTAATGAGAACTTTCTGCCCGGGTTGAAGGTGTCCGCAGTCTCGGAGCCCTTGTAAGGCAGCCAGTGCAGCCCCAGGAACGGCAGCGGCTTGCTCAAATGAGATCGTGTCAGGCTTTAAAACCAACGATGATTCTGTGGCACAAGCATACTCGGCAAATGCCCCAAAGCCACATTTAGAAAGATCGCCAAAGACTTCATCCCCAGGCTTAAATTGGGTAACAGTTTGACCCACGGCTTCAACGCGTCCGGCGACATCAAAGCCAAGAATTTTTACCTTGGGCTGACGCAATCCGCCATAGATGAGGCGAACGATAACGGGAGTGCCTCGCATCAGGTGCCAGTCCCCCGCATTCACTGATGTGGCATGAACCTTTACCAACACACCCTGATCCGACACGATGGGCTTATCGACTTCTTCCAGTTTCAGCACCTCTGCCGAACCATACTCAGAACGGGCGATCGCCTTCATTGTTTCATTCGTCGTTTCATGGGCTGGGTTCGTTCCTGGGTTGAGGATACGCGAGGATGTGGCTGCCATAGGTTTTGAAGATTTCAGGAGAATGGATACGAAGCGAAACTTGTCATCTCTGAGCTAGACTTACAGTGTACGTCCACTCATAACGCCAGTTTAACTTACGCTGTAAGTTTGTCAAGTTTAATCTGTGGCAACTCACATCAACGGAGGCTAAACCGATCGGTTACAAGGCAATGCGCAATCAAATAGATGGCTAAGACAGAGACATCCAACACCCCCTCTCCAACCCCGTTAAGTCGGGAGCGGATTTTGCAAACAGCCCTCCGCCTGGCAGACGAGGGAGGACTTGAAGCGCTTTCGATGCGAAAGGTTGCCCAAGAATTAGGCGTGAAAGCGATGTCGCTCTACAACCACGTTGCCAACAAAGACGACATGATCGATGGCATTATGGATCTGGTGGTCAGCGAAATTGAGTTGCCTCGCTTTGATCTGGATTGGAAAACTGCAATGCGGCGACGGGCAATCTCGGCTCACGAGGTGCTGCTAAAACACCCTTGGGCAGCAATGGCGATCATGTCACGCATCAATGTAGGTTCAGCGATGCTGCGTTATATCGATAGAACAATCGGTTGTCTGCGGGAAGCAGGATTTTCATGGGAAATGGCGGATCATGCGTGGAATGCGATCGATAGCCACATCTACGGCTTTACCCTCCAGGAATTAAACTTTCCCGTAGAATCGACAGAATATGCCGAGACAGCCGAAAACTTTATTTCGTATATTCCACCAGACCAATATCCCTACATGCACCAACTGTCGCTTTTTATCATTGATGGCAGTTATGACGGTCTACACGACTTTGAGTTTGGTCTCGATTTTATTCTAGATGGACTGGACAGGTTGCGCGATCGGGACTGAGGGGTGGGTAAGTAGGCTGTAAAGGGCGCGATCGGTCAATTTCTTGGCGCAAATAGTTAATGGAAGCAAAATCGTGTCGCTTAGCATAGCAGAGTCTCCATTTTCGCCTTTGTAGGGGTCGAGCCGAGGTTAGGGTAAAACAGTGTCACGAAAACTTGAAAAGCCCTTGGAGTGGTGACTTCAGCGATCGCGGCTTTTAACCAATTTAGGCATTAGGTTATTTTACAGCGTGTTTCAGGTGTGCGAATCGACACTACGAATCAGTCCCACTGGATTGCCCCTTGACAAACTTACAGTGTAAGTTTAACTTACACTGTAAGCCTACAAAGGTAGACGACGAATAAGAGTGAAAAATATGAATGCACAAGAAACACCACAAAACGTATTGGAAGACATAAGGGGCAAGATGAAGCTTGCAGCACTGTGGGCGAGTTTTATGTTTCTCTACATCTATGTAGATTATTTTCACTTATATATGCCGGGTTCCATAGAGGACATTCTAGCAGGAAAAATGTTTGTATTTGACATTACACAAGCTGTTCTATTAATAGGACTGGCTTCGGTAACAATTCCAGCTCTTATGATTTTTCTCTCTGTTGCCTTGACAGCTAAAGTAAATCGTTGGACAAACATAATCGTGGCTGCGGTTTATATTCCTTTTACATTGTTCAATTTGGCAGGTGAGGCTTGGATGCATATGGTGTTTGGCGCTGTTGTAGAAGTCGTTCTTCTTTGTCTGATTATCCGTTATGCATGGAAATGGCCCCGGGTTAGTATATGATGCGCGCCGCAATATTTGAGCACTACGGGCCTCCGGAAGTTCTCAGAATTCAAAAGGTCGCAAAGCCAACACCGCAGAAAAATCAGATTCTTATACACGTAAACTCAAGCGCAGTCAACTCAGCCGACTGGCGCCT
>DATNOY010000605.1:0-2244 GCA_036703495.1 Coleofasciculaceae cyanobacterium | reverse complement strand
GAGACGAGCAGGGAACATTGCAGCGTTCATCCTGGTTTGCTCAGTTAGAAAGCTCCCTAGGATCGGTCTATTTGCCTTGGGAGCGATGGTTGATGCAACATCCTCGCTGTAAAGCAGTGTTTCCTAGAGATCCGCTGACGGCAGCAGTGCTGAAGCGCTGGCATATTCCAGCGTTTGATTTAGGGAATCCCATGATGGATGGACTAGACCCCCAAGGGATGAAATTTCAGGCAGACGACGATCGCCTGACCCTGTGCCTACTACCCGGCTCCAGAACACCAGAAGCCTACGAAAACTGGCAGACGATACTCCAGGCGGCCGCAGGCGTGCAACAGGCATTTACCCCCCAGAAACTCTTATTTCTGGCAGCGATCGCTCCCGGACTGGATCTTGGCTTGCTCCAGCAGAGGCTCAAGGCTCAAGGCTGGCAGTTTCTCAACGATTCGCCCGCCCCCACCTGGACCCAGGGAACCGCCACCTTGGTTTTAACGTCTGCTTTCAATGACTGCCTGCATCAGGCTGATCTAGCGATCGCCATGTCAGGAACTGCCACCGAACAATTTGTAGGCTTAGGTAAGCCTGCTATCACTTTGCCGGGGAAGGGTCCACAATTTACCTTTGCGTTTGCTGAAGCCCAAACTCGGCTATTAGGCATTTCTGTTGTCCTAGCGACCTCGCCGGCCGCTGTGGCTCAGGAAGTCCAGTTACTGCTGCACAATGCACCCCGACTGCAACAAATTCGTCAAAACGGCGAGCGCCGGATGGGTCGGGCAGGGGCGGCTCAACGGATTGCAACTTGTCTCCATCAAGTTTTAGGTAGCGAAGGAATACAAAAAGGGGAGAATTGATGGATAATGCTGCCAGGCCGTTCTATATCATCAAAAAAAATAGAAACCCGTTTCTCATTCAAAACCTAAAGCTTCAATTCCAAGCTGGTTAACTTTCACAGCTCCATCGGATCGCTATTGGGTCAAACGCAAGCAAGGTCTGATTATGAACAATGGACAGCTTAATCATTTTAACCAGGAAGAAATGAGCTTCCGGCAACGGGATCTGCGAGGCAGGTCTTTCCAAGGACAAGACTTGTCTGGGCTAGATTTCAGCGGAGCAGATATTCGCGGGGCAAACTTTAAAAACGCAATTCTCAAAAATGCCAACTTTGCTCAAGCTCAGGCCGGGCTAGAGCAGCGCAAAGCCACGATCGCGGCCATTGGGCTCCTACTCAGCGCCAGCTTGCTAGGAGTTTTAGCTGGATTTGTCGGAGCGACGATTGGGCTACAGTTTTATGCCAATGCCCTCGAAATTCCTGCCAAGGCGATCGCCCTGATCGTTCATGTTGGGTTTTTAGGCATTGCGCTGCGAAAAGGGATAACTGCAGGCTTCAACGTTTTTGCGCTGGCGTTAGCTCTATCGTTCGCTGCTGCGTTGATTCATCCGGCTGCCATTCCGGTGGCTGGCGCGATCGCCATTGCTATTGTGATTGACTTTTGCGTGGCTGCGGCAACACTAGTCGCATCCGTTCTGGCGATTTTGACGCGGATCTCCATTCATGTGCGGCTAGGTTGGGCCGTGGCGGCGGCTTTTGCGATCGCTTTTACCGTAGCGCTTTGGCAAACCCAGACGGCAGCTTCTGCCGTGGCGATCGCCTGGACCGTGATGATTCTCAGTGCCTATGTAGGATGGCGCACGCTAAGACGGCAAAACTCCCTTCGGAAACTGGGGGGAACCCTATTTTCTCGTTGGGGAACCAGTTTCCGAGGCGCAGACCTAACGGGAGCCAACTTTTTTCAGGCCACGCTCAAAAACACAGACTTCCGCCAAGCCACCTTAACGGAATCTCAGTGGAACGCCAACCCGATTGATGTGATCGTCAATTTCTAGGTTCTGCTTCAACCCTTAACCATCACACCCGGCTCACGCTGCATCGGCAAGACATCTAAGACATCGGTCTGAGCACAATATTTCAGGTCGTCTAGACAATCTAACCGCAACAGGCGCTGACCGTGACTGGCATGGCAGAACAGCTCGAACAGTTTGTCCTGCCATTGAGCATATAGAGCCACCGCTCCAAACACCTCATCGTTGCCGGCAATTTCTGCCAAAGAGTGCCCAACTGCCGGATGGCTGCTCAGCAACTGCACGATCGCCCCAGCACAGACTGTATCTTCTAACGAAAAACTGCCTTCCCAACCCGAGCCAGCTAGCCAAACGGTTTCGGGGCGGTGGCTCAGCAGGTAATTCACA
>DATNOY010000604.1:0-17281 GCA_036703495.1 Coleofasciculaceae cyanobacterium | reverse complement strand
CGGGGAGTGGAGCCGGATGAGCCAGTGGCGCTGGATGTGTTTCGGGCGTTGAACCAAGACCATGAGGTATTCATTGACCAGAAAATGACAGTGGGCACCCGCTGGGCAGAGCAAATTGAGGCGGAGATTCGGCAGTCGGATTTTCTGATCATTTTTCTTTCGGCTCACTCAGTGCATAGCGAGATGGTGTTGGGTGAAATTGAAACCGCCCATCACCTGTCTAAAGTTCAGGGAAAGCCAACGATTTTGCCAATTCGGTTGGGCTATCGGGAGCCGTTTGCCTATCCGCTAAGTGAGTATCTGAATGGGATTAACTGGGCGTTTTGGGATAGCCCACTGGATACGCCCCGATTGCTGGAAGAGTTGCGGCAGGCGATCGCGGGACAGCCCCTCTCCATTGCCACTGCCCAAGCGAAGACTGATTTGACTGCTACTGTCCAGCCTGCCAGCCCGATCCCGCGACCGCTGCCTGCGGCGCAGCCCGTTTCGCTGGAAATGCCAGAAGGAACGATGGATCTGGAGTCGCAGTTTTATCTGTCCCGATCGGCGGATGCTATTGCCCTGGATACCATTAAGCGGCAGGGGGTGACGATTACGATCAAAGGGCCGCGCCAGATGGGCAAGAGTTCGCTGCTAATTCGGACGATGGCAGCCGCCGCGGAGGCTGGCAAACGGGTGGCGTTTCTAGATTTTCAGCTGTTTGACAAAACGGCGCTAACGGATGGCGATCGCTTCTTTCGGCAGTTTTGCGCCTGGTTGACGGATGAACTGGAGTTGGGCGATCGGGTGGAGGAATTTTGGAGTTTGCCGTTGGGCAACAGCCAGCGCTGTTCGCGGTATCTGCAGCGCTATTTGCTGAAGGAATTGGGCAGTCCGCTGGTGCTGGCGATGGATGAGGTGGAGAGCGTTTTTGATACCGAGTTTCGATCGGACTTTTTTAGTATGCTGCGGAGCTGGCACAACAACCGGGCGATGACTCCGATCTGGAAGCAGTTGGATCTGGTGCTGGTGACTTCGACGGAGCCGTATCAGCTGATTGAGAATTTGAACCAGTCGCCGTTTAATGTGGGGCAGGTGATTGAGTTGAGCGATTTTCCGGCAGAGCAGGTGGCAGAGCTCAACCAGCGCCATGGCAGACCGCTGAATCCGTCGCAGGAGCAGCAGTTGATGACGCTGCTGGGCGGACATCCCTATCTGGTGCGGCGGGCTTTGTATCTGTTGGCTAGCGGACAGTTGACGGTGGCAGCGTTGTTTGACCAAGCAACGGCCGATCGGGGCCCCTTTGGCGACCACCTGCGCTACCATCTGTTCCGGATGAATGACAAGCCAGACTTGATTCAGGGATTGCTGCAGGTGATTCGGAGCCAAACTTGTCCGGATGAGCGGGTGTTTTTCCGGCTGCGGGGTGCCGGACTGGTGCGGCGCGATCGGCAAACGGTGTTGCCGCGTTGTCAGCTGTATGCGGCGTATTTCCAGGAGCATCTGCGTGGCTAATCCAGGATTTTATACGGTAGGTGGCACGGTGCAAGCCGGTGAGGGCGTTTATATTGCTCGCCAGGCGGATCAGGAGCTGTTGCAGCTGTGCCGGGAGCGGGTGTTTGCCTATGTGCTGACGCCCCGGCAAATGGGTAAATCGAGCTTGATGGTGCAGACAGCGGCACAGCTGCAAACCGAGGGAGTGCGGACTGCCATTGTGGATCTGCAAGATTTGGGGGCGCAGGTGACGGCAGAGCAATGGTATTTTGGCTTTCTGGTGAAACTGGAAGACCAGTTGGAGCTGGATACCGATGTGGTGAGCTGGTGGGCAGAGCGGCAACATTTGGGGGTGGCGCAGCGACTGACGCTGTTTTTTGAGCAGGTGCTGCTGACGGAGATTGCTGAGCCGATCGTGATTTTTGTCGATGAGATTGACTCGACCCTCAGCCTAGACTTTACCGACGATTTTTTTGTTGCCATCCGTTCACTCTATGTCACCCGAGCAAGGCAACCGGAGTTTCAGCGGCTGTCGTTTGTGCTGATTGGGGTGGCCACGCCAGGAGATTTGATTCGGGATGCCAAACGCACGCCGTTTAATGTGGGCAAGCGGGTGGATTTGACGGACTTCTCGCTGGCGGAGGCGATGCCGCTGGCGGCAGGACTGGGACTGGCGGGAGCAGAGGCAGAGCGGGCGTTGGGCAGGGTGCTGGATTGGACGGGTGGACATCCGTATCTGACGCAGCGGCTGTGTCAGGAGATGGCGCAGGTGGGCGGGGAGCAATGGACAGCGGCAGAAGTGGATCGCTTAGTCAGCCGCACCTTTTTGGGCGTGCAGAGCGAGCAGGACAACAATTTGCAGTTTGTCCGCGACATGCTGACCAAACGTGCCCCGGAGCCAGTTGCCCTGATGAAGATCTATCGCCAAATCTGGCGAGGTCGGCCGCCCGTGGTGGATGAAGAGCAGTCTTTGGTGAAGTCACATTTGAAGCTAGCGGGGGTGGTGAAGCGGCAAGGCAAGACGCTGCAGATGCGGAACCGGATTTATCGACAGGTGTTTGATCGGCAGTGGATCAAAGAGAATTTGCCAGAGAACCTGTGGCAAATGCTTAAGCCTGCGATGCCGATTATTGCGACGCTTTTGGTTGCTTTGATCGCAGTAACAGGGTTTTCTATCTATGCCAATCAGCAGCGTCTAATTGCTGAAGATGCTCTACAACGGGCTGAGCAGCAAGCAACCGTTGCTAATCTACGCGAACAGTCCGCTAAGGCGCTGTATTTGCTCATTACTCGTCCAGTGGAAGGGATGGTGCTAGCTATTCAAGCGGTGGTTAAAAGCCACCAGAAATCCATGTCGGAGCTATTCACAACAGTAGATGACAGTCTATTAAGCGCGGTGCAAGTTGTCAAGGAACAAAACTTGCTCAGAAGACATCAAGATTCTGTCTATTCTGTCGCGTTCAACCCTGATGGATGGAGGATTGTCAGTGGCAGTGGGGACAAAACGGTGCGGTTGTGGAACTTGCAAGGTCAGCCTATCGGTCAACCCTTCCAAGGACATCAGGATTATGTCACTTCTGTTGCGTTCAGCCTTGATGGACAGAAGATTGTCAGCGGTAGTCGAGACAAAACGGTGCGATTGTGGAACTTGCAAAGTCAGCCTATCGGTCAACCCTTCCAGGGACATCAGGATTATGTTACTTCCGTTGCGTTCAGCCCTGATGGACAGAAGATTGTCAGTGGCAGTATAGATAATACGGTGCGATTGTGGAACTTGCAAGGTCAGCCTATTGGTCAACCCTTCCAGGGACATCAGTCTTATGTCTATTCTGTTGCGTTCAGCCCTGATGGACAGAAGATTGTCAGTGGCAGCGTAGATAAGACGGTGCGATTGTGGAATTTGCAGAGTCAACCCATCGATCAACTCTTTCGAGGGCATCAGGGTTATCTCACTTCTGTTGCGTTCAGCCCTGATGGACAGAAGATTGTCAGCGGTAGTCGAGACAAAACGGTGCGATTATGGAACTTGCAAGGTCAGCCTATCGGTCAACCCTTCCAAGGGCACCAACATGGGATCTGGTCTGTTGCGTTCAGCCCTGATGGACAGAAGATCGTCAGTGGCAGTATAGACAAAACGGTACGACTGTGGAATTTGCAGGGTCAGCTCCTTGGTCAACCCTTCCAGGGACATCAGGATTCTGTCTGGTCTGTTGCGTTCAGCCCTGATGGACAGAAGATTGTCAGTGGTAGTCGAGACAATACGGTGCGATTGTGGAATTTGCAGGGTCAGCTCCTTGTCCAACCCTTCCAGGGACATCAGAATAGTGTTACTTCCGTTGCCTTCAGCCCTGATGGGCAGAGGATTGTCACTGGCAGTGGGGACAAGACGGTGCGATTATGGGACTTGCAGGGTCAGCTCATCGGTCAACCCTTCCAAGGACATCAGGCTTTCATCACTTCTGTCGCCTTTAGCCCTGATGGGCAGACGATTGTCAGTGGCAGTCGGGACAGAACGGCACGATTGTGGCAGGCTTCCTGGCAAGGTTGGTTGAAAGCAGCCTGCACCCAGCTGCATGAGCATTCCGTTTTACGCGACCCCGACCACAGCTTTAACCCCGTTGTAGCACGAGGAGCCAAAGCGGTCTGTGAGCAGCAGGTGTGGGGTGCAATCCACTACCAGCCCAGGTAAAGCCGGAAGAATGCAGAGGGCAGGGGGAAGCATCGCAGTCCGACCCGCACCGTTCCAATTGGCAGAAGCATCGATCAGCCCTGAAGTGAAAGCGATCGCGCTTCAAACCAAAACATTCGTCCAAGAACCTAAAACATTCAGGCTTCAGGGGCGATCGCTCTCGGTTGCATCTCAATCACTCGCGCTTTAATCCTCGCAACGCAGCAGCCTACAAACCCCGCCGATTTATCCCAACCGCTGCCGCAAGATAAATTCAGCGATCGCCAGATCTACCGGCGTTGTCACCTTTAAGTTGGTTTCTTCTCCCGGCACAATTTTCACCGGCAGATGGCATTGTTCAAACAAAGCTGCATCATCGGTGACTTGCCAGCCCTGCCGAATCCCCGTTTCGTGGCACTCTAGCAGCTTCGCCACCTCAAAGCCTTGAGGCGTTTGGGCCGCCCAAAGCTGGCTGCGATCGGGGGTGCTTTCAACTAAATCATCCGCATTGACCACTTTCACAGTGTCTTTAATCGGCACTGCAGCAATCAGCCCCAGACAAGTCTGGAGAGCTTCACTACAGCGATCGAACAAATCGGGGGTTGCCAAACAGCGGGCTCCATCGTGAATTAAAACGCGATCGGCTGTGGCAGGCAACCCTTTCAAGCCGCGATAGACCGACTCTTGCCGAGTTGAGCCGCCTTGAATAAACTGCACCGAATCCGTTAGCTGCAGATCAGACACCACTGATTTAAAGTCTTGCCAATCGCTAGGCTGACCAATAATGCCAATCCAATCAATCTGACGAGACTGCTGAGCTGCCAACAGCGTCCAGGTAATTAAAGGTTTTCCCAGTAAAGGCAGCAGGAGTTTGTTGCGATCGCTGCCCATCCGCCGACCCGATCCAGCCGCTGGAATCAATAGATACAAGCTGTCCTCCCTCAGTACGCTTTGCCCAATGCAGGCAGTAACGAGATCACTCCAATTTTCGTTACTCTACCTCAAAAAGGGTGACACCCCACCGCCGTTGCGAACCGCTATAGTTCCGTAGGCGCTTCCCTCTGCATTCGGTGTAGCAGCACCCACAACAGCTTTTGAGTAATCAACACTAACCCTAAACGCACTTGCGCTAGCGGCAGATTCGTGGATTTCACATCTCCCCAAATGCGACAGGCAGCATAGAAGGTTTCAAAATCCTGGCTCAAGGCTTGTGCGAGCTTCTCAAGGGGGCGATCGCCTGGTTGAGATAGCGCATCTAATACATCAACAATTTGGGTAATCAGTTGGCGTTCGGCAGGATGTTGGCATTGCAGTTCGCCGCTCGTTAGCCAGGGTAGAGGTTGAGGAGCCACAATATTGAGATTGGCATTGAGATTGCCTTGGAGATTGGCATTGAGATTGCCATTGAGATGGGCGGCACTTGGGTTGGCGGCTGCCTGCCCAAAATTAGCAGCATTTAAGCGAATGATGCCTTCAGTATTGGCCGATCGCAATAACGAGCAGCAGCGAGCATGAGTATACAAAATACAAAATGTATGAGTATAATCACGGATATTAGCAGTGGTTGCAAAACTGCTGGTTGATGTTTGATCGCTACTCAGATGCATTGGTTGACTCACAAGGGTTTGCAGCCATTCCGCTGTCCCTTGCTGATCCAGCTGTAAGTAAATCCATCCAGGTAAAACCGTCTGAATTGTGAAGTTTTGCCATATCCTATCTTGTGGACACGTAGCTTTTGCTGAAGCCATTGCTATCATTTGGTTCAAGCGGCAGGCGATCTCTTGAGCCAGATGGATAGGATTATCTTGTCTAGCTAGCTTGAGGGCGATCGCAGAAGTGTACTGGATTTGAGTCATATCTTGAACTCGGTTCAGCGGCACCTCTAAGGGTGCAAGTACGGGTTCCTTCAATAAGTCCCATACATGGAAATCGCATCCTATGTTTGCAAAATCTATGGATTCAGAAGAATTTAGACTATGTTTCTGCAGACTACTTTTCTGCAACTGTGCAGCTTTTTGTAGCCTATTAACTAGTAGCGATCGAAGAGCTAGAGATAGGATAGAAGGAAATAGTGAACTCACAACTTTTTTAAGCAGTATTTTTAATAAGAGCTTTTTTTTGAATAATCAAGCGTCTGGACTCAACTTTGTCGGTTCAATCTCTTCATAGTGCCTGAGTCCAAACAATTTTTTGAAGGTAGAATGAAGCTGGAAATTCGCAAGTTGGCTTCAAAGACTATAAAGTTTCACGGAAATTCAGTCATCTCTGTAATTCTCTCTACTCCATGAAGAGAATGTAGGGCTAAGCTGGTTGTACTTTGTGAACGTCTCTTTAATCTGTTTAATTGTGGGAGTTGAGTCAAGCTCACCCAACGCTCCCGGTGACGAATTGCCCATACTGACTTCAAAAACTGTCCCCTATGTTTTCAGTGTCATCCCAAACCGAGACCGCCCGTCCGTTCCTTACCTGGCAACGGATTCTAGATTGGGCGCAAGAGCATTATCGCTGCCGCAGCTTTAATAAAGACGAAAAAATTCCGACCCGAGCTGGGTTGCTCTATTTAGTGCAACGGGGTGCGGTACGACTCGTGGGTGAAGCTCAAGTTAGCGCGACTCCTAGTAGTTCATCTCGTGTGCCTCGCATCAATTCAGAGGAAGCGTTCCTGGGCTTTGTAGGCGCAGGACAACCTTTTGAAATTGTGGCGCAGTCACCCTTCATCTTGCAGGGCTTTGCCCATGTTGACCAAACTTCTGTGATTTGGCTCTACTGGCATGATCTAGACAACTGGCCTCACTTTCGTCGTGAAGTTTTAGATGCCTTTCGCTATCAGCATCAGCGCAAACTGCTGTGGTTAAGCACTTTAGGACAACGGCGAACCATCGATCGGCTTCTAGGATTTTTAACGCTTTTGATCGAAGAGTTTGGTGAACCCTGCGATGAGGGCTATTGTTTGCCTTGGTCGCTCACCCACGCCCAAATTGGTAGCGCGATCGGCTCTACTCGGGTGACTGTCACCCGTTTAATGGGTAAGCTCCGCCAGCGGGGACTAATTCGGACTTACGGCGATAATCTCCTCTGCCTGCCTGCGGAAGCAGTGGTCCGTAACACGATGTAACGTACCTTGCTGTCAGCGAATGGTGTGACTTAAACCCAAGATTTCTATCCTCATTCCCAGATTCTCGAAGAATCTGGGAATTTTTAGTATGGGCTACCGGAGTCGAACAAACCCAGCTGAGTTGAGGAGTTTTTGCCCTTGATCGGTCAGCAACAGATGGGCATAGGCTTCTCCTGCCTGCTGATCTGCCTGTCCATCTTGTTTGACAATAACAAATAGCCTGCGCGTTAAGGGATACTGACCGCTTTGCAAGGTCTCTGAATTAATTTGGTTTCGCTGCCCTGGGCATTGAGACGCTGGAATCAATGGTTCCTGATAAGGCACAACCAGTTCGTTAGGCTGCCGACCTAAGGCGATGGGTTTAACGCCGCATTGTCCAATAATTTCTGGTGCTGAAGCATAGTAAATGCCTCCTGGATTCGATGATACAGATTGAATTGCTTGAGTGGTTGTGTTGATCAACTGCACCGAGTTGCCAAACTTGCCACCACTCAACACATTTTCCGCAAAAAACTCGACGGTGCCCCCATCTTCCAACCGCCGCGAGTAAGGCACGATTGGGATATTGGCTCCTCCCACCTGGCTCCAGTTGGTAATTTGCCCGGTGTAAATGCCCTTGAGTTGGTCAAGGGTCAATCCAGGAATTTGTAAATCAGGATGAACGACGACTGCAATGCCTTCTAGCGCTACCGGAATTTCCTTTAACGTGAATCCTCTGGTCTGGGCTTCCTGATATTCTTCAGGTTTGAGCGATCGCGAGGACTGTGCCAGCGAAAGCTGATTATCGAGCAACATCCGAATTCCTGTCGCCGATCCGGGTGTGCCGCTGGTGGGCTGGGTATAGCGCAGCTTAAAATTGCCCCAGGCTTTTTCAATTTCTGGATCAACCTGACCCCGAATAGGAGCCCAACTGGTGCTGCCCCCATAGTTGAATAGCCCTGAAGGCACGCCTGGCACTTCAGCAAAGGACTTGGCATTAGACGGAGCGGCCGGGGAAGTCGAGGAAGTCGGGGAGGTTGAAGGTGGCGAAACCGAGGCATTGGCAGATGACGGTTGCGGTGAGCTAGACAAGTTGCCGAGGCTGAACCCCGATCGCTGCGTCAACCACCACACTCCCCCTCCAATTAATCCTAGGGTGACCAGAAGAGACACAATCAGCGCGGGAGTATCATTCTTTTGAGACATAAAAGCCGCTGTTGAATGTTGAATATTGCAATTTTTAATTCAGTCAGGTATGGATTATTTTTTGGCAGCTTCGCGGAGCAAGGCTTTCAAAACATAACCTGGTTCTAGTCGAGCCCGAAGCGCTATATCAGCTGCCCGCAAATAGGCTCATATAGCCTCTAAAGAAGATCCTTCCCGATCGGCTTGGATTCCGCAAATATCCTAGCTAACCTTTGTCTCACCGCCAGCGCACCTGTCGATCAGCAACATCCTACTGAACTGGCACAAAATCATAGTTATAGCCGGAGCGAGAACCTGGCTTAATTTCCACCAGCTGTACCGCCTGGTTGCGATCGCCCGATTGTAGAAACCGCACCGTTCCAGTGGCTCCCTCCGCCGTGAAATTAGGATCGGCTAAAGCTTGCTGAACTCCCTGGCGAGTCGGAGCCCGTTTGAGGGCTGCAATCAGTGACTCTGCTGCATCGTAAGCCATAGCCGTCCGCCAGTTAACATCGGCTTTCCAAAGGGCACGCGAGCTGCTAACGAAGGGAGCTTGTGGGTTTGCCAAAATATGCCAGGGCACAGCCACGATCATCCCTTGCGCGGCGGCACCGCCCACAGCCAATGTTTTGGGGGAATAGACGTCATCCCCAGCCAGCATTTTCAGCTGTTGCTGGTTGACTTGGACAACCTGGAGGGCCCGATCGAGCTGACCTGAATTGGGCATGAGTGCCAGCACAGTGGCTCCTTGCTGTGTCGCTTGCTTGAAACTATCCGCTGCACTAAAGCCAGGACTAGACAGATCAAACTCGCTGATCACCTGTCCACCCCCCAAGGAAAGCGCCCGCGAAAATTCTGACTTAAGGGACTGGCTATAGCCACTCTGAGAATTGAAATACACGGCAGCCTTCTGCTGCTGGAATTGTTTCAGCATATAGTTTGCCAAAGCGCCTGCCGCCACAAAATCGCTAGGCACCGTGCGGAAGGTGTAGCGGCCCAGTCCAGACAGCTTGACGGAAGTGCTCACCGGGGAGATCATCACCAGCCCACCCTGGTTGTAGATCTCACCTGCTGCCAGAGAAGCATCGCTGGCATAGTGCCCAACGACTCCCAGAACAGCCTGATCTTTTACCAGGGCAGTGGCAACCTGACGAGCCAAATCAACGCTGCCGCCATCATTGACAATCATGACCTTGAGGGGCACGCCTGCAATACCACCAATCTGGTTAATTTCATTCTGGGCTTGGGCCACACCGCGCAGCATTTCCAGAGCGCCATCTACATCGCTATCTATGGGAACCGCGATCGCAATCAGATCTGCGGTTCGATCGCCAATCCGGGCATTCTTCAGGTAAATCAGCGTTTCTGGATCGTTTTGCTTAGCTTGCAGGGCCGCTTGCAGCGCCGCCACTGCTTGCGGATAGTTTTTGGCCGCGATCGCCTCCACCCCTGCCTGTTTTTGCGCCTGAGCCTGCTGATTAACCGTAGCGCCCTGCGGCACCAAAATCCGATCGCCCAGGCTTTGTCGAGCCGCTAGAGCTGCCTGATCGAGCGGTGTGCCTCCAGTCTGAGTAGGATTTGTCTGAGTAGGATTTGTCTGAGTAGGACTTGTCTGGGTAGGGTTACTGGTTAGCCCGCCTGGCAATCGGTTGCGCAGCAGCCAGAGTCCACCACCAATCAAGCCGACGGTAATCAGCAGAGCCAAAATCAGCGGCAGGGTTTCGTTCTTTTGAGACATGGATGCGAGGGTTAAAACGGTGGAGAGATGCTGCAGCCCAAATTAGCTTTTACCAGATCAGCCTTTACCAGATCAGACTTTACTAGATTAGCCTTTACATCAGGCGCGAAAGGAGAGTGTAAATTAAGCGAAATATCAAAGCAACGGCCACAATGCCCAATCCGCTGAGTACCACAAACGGCAAAATGGCGGAAAGCACCTGTAGAGCAGTCCCGCTGCCAATCAGGATGGTGTGCAGGGGTGCCAAGAAAGTGATGGCTGCCAGCGTTCCCGCTGCAATAATCAGCAAATCTACTTTCTCAATCCAGCGGAGATATTGTGCCAACACCAGTACCCCTGTTATGGTGCCTGCCAGAATCAGCCAGGTTGGAGAGGCAATGCCCAGTAGACTAGCCGCCGCGATTGTTACCAGCCCTCCCTCAAAGCCCGTGAAGGCAGCCCCACTCATGAGTTCTGCTAAGGAGAAAGGGCGACGGGGGGTGCGGCGCGCAACGGGCTTAGGATTTGGAGATGGAACGGGGGCAGGCGGCGGGGCAGGCGGCTGCGCTTGAGTCGGTGGAGAAGCTATCGATCTGGGTGGGGGTGGGGGCGTCGGCGTTGGCGGCGTTGGCGGGGCAGGGCGGGGCTGCGGAGCGGCAGCGGGCGGTTGCAGCGCCTGCAGAACTTCTGCGGCCGACTGGAAGCGCTGGCTGGGGGCGGCTTGCAACATGCGGTTCAAAACCGCTTCTAGGCGATCGCTAACCTGGGCATACGCTCGCCAATTCCAGCGATCGCTATAGTTGTCATACAGCTCATCAGGATTTTTGCCCGTCAGCAGCATGACACAGGTGACTGCTAACGCATACAGATCGGTCGCAGGGTAGACGCGATCGCCCCGCATCTGCTCTGGAGGAGCAAACCCAGCGGAGTAGATGCCCGTCGAACGTCCTGCCTGCGCCCCAACCGCTGCCCCAGACGTCACTTGTTTGACGGCACCAAAATCTAGCAGATGGTACACCCCATCTCGACGGCGAATAATATTCGATGGCTTGATGTCTCGATGGATGGAGCCGCTGTCATGCACAAACTTCAAGACAGGCAAGATCTCGGTCAGCATCTGAGTTGTGTCTGCTTCCGAAAAGCGCCCCGTCTGGGCTAGGGCGTCCTCCAGCGTTACTCCGTCAATATATTCCTGAACTAGGTAAAACAGCTTAGACTGTTTGCCCACGCGACCGGGCGGCGGATCAATCTCAAAAAAGGCATAGAGATCTGGAATTTGAGGATGTCTGCCCAGATCTTCCAGGACTTCTCCCTCTCGCTCAAACAGCTTTTGCGCTAGCTCTAGTTGATCGGCAGTCAGTTGTCCAGCAGGCTGAAATTGTTTGACGACACAAAGCCGCATAGCGGGCGTGTAGCGATCGCGTGCCAAAAACGCTGCTCCAAAGCCGCCTCGTCCCAACAGCTTTAGAGGAATGTACCGCTCCTTCAACATCAATTCCATGCCACAGCTGGTACAGAACCGTTGCCGAGAAGACTTCAGTGTGTTTCGGTCATCAAGGTCGGGAAATGGATTTAGGGGATGCGGGCAGCCCGGACGGGTGCAATAGATTTCCATGAGTATTTAGCTAGCGCAGTTTAGGAACTGAGTTGTAGGGTAGAAGCGTTGAGCGTTGAGATCAGTGGGTCTTGGTAGACTGCCGCTTTTCCCCTGGCTTCGTCACTTTTCCCGCTTGCTGTCCCAGCCTTCAGGGTTGATGAAACTCCTTGTAATCCATTCTGAACTACGCTTCAGACAATCTTGCTTTACCGATAGGCAAAAATCAGATTTTGGAAAGATGCAGCCATCGCCCTAGCCTCCCCCCAAGGGCAAAGTTGTTGTTTCTAGGGTGAGGGCATCGGTGGATTTGAGCTTCTCTCCATGGGGCGAGGCGTAGGTGGCAAACTGCGGCAGAATCTCTTGCGTAAACGCTTCGGCCGCTTTAGACCGATAGCGATTGGGATTAATAATCACCGATAGCGTGCGATTGACGACAACCCCCTCAATCCGCACCCGATGCAAAACGCCCATTTGTAGCTCTTTTTCGATCGCCGAGATGGACACAAAGGCTGCGCCCAATCCTGCCTGCACGGCATTCTTGATCCCTTCAATCGTGTTTAGCTCCATCTCTACCTTCAGCCGTCGTGTCTCAATGCCGCACCGGGTCAATACTTGATCGATCACCTTGCGGATTGTGGACTGGGAATCAAGCGCAATAAATTGCAGACGATACAAGTCATCTTTTTCGATCTGGGGCATTCGGCTAAAGGGATGGAAAACAGGCAATATCAATGCGAGTTCGTCTTCTGCGTAGGGAATAATCTCTAAAGAATCTTGTAGTTCAGGAGGAACTTCGCCGCCAATAATGGCTAGGTCAATTTGCCCATTGGCAACGCTCCAGGCAGTACGGCGAGTTGAATGGACATGGAGCTGCACGGCGACATCCGGATATTTCTGCCGGAACAAGCCCAGCATCCGAGGCAGCAAATAGGTACCTGTCGTTTGGCTAGCGCCAACAATCAGTGTTCCGCCTTGAAGATTTTGTAAATCTTCAATCGCTCGGCAAGTCTCTTGACACAGGCTCAAGATGCGATCGCCGTAGCTGAGCAAGAGATGACCGGCCTCTGTCAACTGGGCTCGCCTGCCACCTCGATCAAACAAAGGCACATCAAGCTGGCGCTCCAGGTTTTGCACCTGAAGGCTGACTGCTGGTTGAGACACATAAAGGCTATCGGCGGCGCGCTTAAAGCTACCCTCAGCGGCGATCGCTTTAAGAATGCGCAACTGATCCAAAGTAAAAGGGAGATCAGACATGGCTGCTAAGTCCAAAAGGAGAAAAAGCCTACACCTGTAACAGTGCCTCTAGAGTTTAGATCTAGAAAGACAAGATGGATAAAGGGTCAGGCAACCGATTCAGTCAAACTTACTTCGGTATGCGGCATTACCCAGCAAAAGCGCGCAAGTCCAACTATGAAGAATCATAATGAATAGAGGTTTCAAGGTCGATGGAAAGTTTACAACTAGCAATTACGGTGAAGAATAATGGTTTAGTACGCAGAGCATCGTTATGAAGCGGGAGGTTGTTCAGGACTTTCTGAATTTACCAGGAATCATGGGTGTTGCCCTAATGCATGGGCGGTTTCGTCCCTACTTTTGTGGTGTCGATCAAACTTTAAACTTTCAGCAAAAGGAAGCTTTAGCCCAAGGTATTCAGCAAGTTATTGAAACAACCCCAGCTGGATTTGAGTTTTTTGAGTTTCAGTTCAATGGACATCAAATCTACATCTACAAGCTAGAGCAGGGGGTGATCCTGCTCGTTTTGACGGTTGACAATATGGGTTATGCTACCCACGCCACCATCATTGATCGACTGAAGGTGGAACTGCAAAAAGATGTCAACGATGCGATCAACACCTTTCGGGTGGTGGCTGGCTCCACTCCCCTTTCTGAGAAAAACTACTGGAAATCCTCTAATTCAGAGCCTGTCTTACCTGCTGTCTTATCTGCTGACCCTGAGCCTGCGGATTGTCTTTCTACCTCCTTGCGCTCGCTTTCTATTTCCCTGCGTGACCTGCTGATGGCCCTTAACCACCTGAGCCGCTTTGCAGCTCAATATTTGGGCGCAACAGTGGTAACCAATCATTGGCAAGCGGCTCGCCCGGATGTAGAGTGGCTGAAGCAATTTGAGATCGATCGGGCGGCCCAAATTAATTTTATCGGGCAGACGAACGGCAAAATGATGGTTTCCAGAGAGCAGCATCAATGGATCCAGCTGTGGGTAGAGGCTTTTATCGATCGCTGTAGCAAAGTCATGCGTAATTTTCCTAAGATGGTGCGGCAAAAAGCTTTGGATGCTCACCAAAAACTTCTATTACTATCTGACCTGTCATAAATTCCTGTCATCCATTTTGAAAGCATAAAAATTATGGTGAAGATTGTCCGTCTAGAGCCGATTGCTCAAGAAACATCCGTTGAAACCAACGGTAACTTGCTCTCTGTCCTCATCAACAAAGATTTAGATGTCTTAAGAGAGTGCGGTGGACGCGGCATGTGCGCGACTTGTCATGTCTATGTGAAACAGGGCACGGAGGCGCTCTCGCCTATCAGCCGCCGGGAGCAACGCACCTTAGAGGTGATTACCTCTTGTCAGCCTAATTCTCGTCTGGCCTGCCAAGCTCGCGTCTTAGCCGATGGCGTGGTGGTGGAACTGCCACCCGGGATGTACATTAACTCTATCAAAGACATTGAAGATCTGATTGGCCGACGAGCCGAACAAAACTTATTGCATCCTGTTACCGGTCAGATCTTGGTCGAAAAAGATAAGTTGATTACGCGATCGATGCTGAAACAGATTGAGAATACAACGAGCTTTAACTTCACACAGTTTTTCTCAAATAGCAGCGATGTGTAAGATCTGGATCGAGGATCTGTATTAAGGAATTTTGCTGAATGTTGCGTGTTGATTGCTGATTAGCCACTGCGGGAACACTCAAAATACAATCCATTCAGAAATTCATCTGGAAGCCCACCCATGATCAGCCAACTTAAACGCCTCAGCCTTGAAGTGGATGGTCGCTATGCCACCGATGCTGAGCTTCAGTTTATGACGGATTACGTCCAGTCGTTTAACCTGCGGCTTCAGAGTTATCAAAAGCTGCAAGAGCTAGAATCGACGTTAATCCAACAGACCTACACTAAAATGCGATCGCTTGACCCTACTCTATTCATGCGGGGCAAGGATAATGTCAGCGATAAGTGGAAGCGGGATACAACCTTTGTGCTGCGCTATGTAGCCGTTACAGTGTTGATGAATGACCCCGATACTCTACGGGAAAAGCTCTTGCTCTGGCTGCAAACCATCATTCGGGCAGTTGGCATGGTACGCCCCTGTAACGTCACTTATGAAGTTTTACAAGACGTGGTGAGACAACACTTAACGCCGCCTCAAGCCAACTTGGTTTGTCCCATTCTAGAGTTAGCACGCCGCTCTCTAGGCACAACCCCCTAGTTAGACGCGCCAGGCGGCAAAGTTGCGAGTTGATTCGCTCATCTTAGAACAAAAGCTGATTTCGGCGTATCCGCTTGAACAGTCCGAAGATCCACTCAATCCTATGATGATGTTAGATCCAAATTCTGCCAGGGAATCTTGAGATCAAGCACCGAGCAGCTTGCACTACACGCTGCAAAAGCCCTCTATCCTGTAGTCCTCTATCCTAAAGCAGGTGCTAGGGACTGCCGGAATTTTAAGTTTTCTCGCTATCAGCTGTCTCGTTCTCTGTGGTTTCTTCAGCTGTTGCAGTTTCATTCCTTTACTCATTTAACCCGTTGCACCTCTCCCCAACTTAGCCCTATGGTAACGCTCATTAATCCCCCCAACCCTCTCAAAGATAAGCATCCTAAAAAGCACGATCACTATGGCTTTCGAGACTTTTTCCAGTTCGATCCCGAGAAGGGAACGATCATGGACTGGAACAACGGGCAGAATGTGCTAACTACCGAAGACTTCATCATTGGCTTGGTGGAGGGCTTGCAAGAGGAAGTGGGTGATGCAGCAGCAGCTACCATGTACACGATCGGCTGTGAATGGGGACAAAAAGATGCCTTCTTCTTTGAGAAATGGTTTGAGAAAGAATTTGACCGCAACATGCGCCAAGCAAACTTGTTGTTTCTGCTAGAAACTTGGTGGTGGCCCTTTACCTCACAAGGCTGGGGACGTTGGGAAGTAGACATGGGCGATCGCAAACAGGGCTTCATGTTCGTCAACATCTTTGATTCTGCTGTAGCCCGGACGCTGGGTGATGTGGGTAAGCCGGTCTGCTTTCTCTATGCCGGACTGTTTGCCGGATTTTTTACCGAATTGGTCAGAAAACAGCTGAGCTGCATTGAACTTCAGTGCTATTCGATGGGCGAAACCTACTGTAAGTTCCTGTTGGGGGGGCAAGACCGGATTGATGCAGCTGCTTTTTGGATGAATGAAGGCGCAACTGCACGAGACATTGAGAAGCGCTTGCGGGCAGGAGAACTGCTGCGATGAATATGGCGCTCAATTCTACAAACGGTTCCCATAATGGTTCTAAACCTCCATTGCCGCACTGGAAGCAACAGTCGGTTCAAACTTTCTTTTCAACGTTCAACTGGGATGATCATTCTCCCAAAGTTCAAGAATTAAAGCTTACGGCTTTCCAGCAACCCAGCGATCAGCCCCTCAGTTTGACGTTAAAGGTGAGCGAGTTTTTTGGCACCGTCAACTGGGACGGCAATGCCATTGCTAACCCGCTTAATTTCCTCGAAGAATTTCCTACAGAGTCCGCTAGCGATGCCTTTACCCTAGAGGATTTCTCGGATCTGTTTTAGAACGAGTCTATATTTCTGCAGACGGTTTGCTCAAAGGCTGTGCGCTCGTAGCAGTCAACTCAATTCTCACCTTTTCAACTTCTTTTCAACTATGCATCCCCAAATCGAAGCTATTTTTGATGATGCCGACAGTCGCTATCTCAAAGTGGAGGAGCTGAGGCTAGTCGCTCAGTATGTGGGTTCTATGCCGGCCCGGTTGACCGCTTACCGCAGTTTACGGGATCACGAACTCGACACCATGCAATGGGTTGCCGATCAACTGCAAGCAGAAATGCCCCATGAGAAACCAGAAAATCTGGAACGCAGCCTGAAAAATGCCCTGCTGATGCTCCGCCACTGCGGCATGGCCATGCTGCTGAACGAAGAGGCGATCGTCAGAGAGCGATTTCTCAGTTGGGTGATGCCTATGGTTGAGGTGTATAACACCCAGGACATTGATTCCCGACTCTATCAATTGCTTAACCAACGCCTTGACCAAGTTTTGGGCAAGCATATGGTGCTGCTCAGTCCGATGCTGCTGATGGCGCAAAATTTTCTCCTGCCTCAGCCTGCTGAACTGGCAAATGGTGTCTCAATCGGCTGGTAGATCGGTGCGCCAGATGGAAGACTCTAGTCCCTGACCTTAAATTTTGAAACCTAACCCCTATGATTTCCGTTGCTGACCTCTTAACTGAAACCCGGATTCCAAGCAACTACTTCGCAAGCGACACCTATGTCCGGGGCGATCTAGAGATGGGCTTGATTGAGAACCGC
>DATNOY010000603.1:0-7665 GCA_036703495.1 Coleofasciculaceae cyanobacterium | reverse complement strand
ACATCAAGACCTATGGCGAGTCGCTAGCGCAAGTGATGCTGCTGGTGGGGGTGCGTCCAGTGCCAGATGCGCTGGGTCGGGTGAATAAGCTGGAGCTGATTTCTTTAGAAGAGCTAGGTCGTCCTCGGATTGATGTGGTGGTGAACTGCTCTGGCGTTTTCCGCGATTTGTTTATCAATCAAATGAACTTGCTCGATCGCGCCATCAAAATGGCGGCTGAATCGGATGAACCGATCGAAATGAACTTTGTCCGTAAGCACGCCATGAAGCAGGCTGAAGACATGGGGATCAATTTGCGTCAGGCTGCCACTCGCGTTTTCTCCAATGCCTCCGGTTCCTATGCCGCCAATGTCAACCTAGCGGTTGAAAATAGCACCTGGGAGAGCGAGTCGGAGCTGCAGGACATGTATTTGTCGCGCAAGTCGTTTGCGTTTAACTCCGACAATCCAGGCATGATGGATCAATCCCGTCAGATTTTTGAATCGGCGTTAAAGACGGTAGATGTGACGTTCCAAAATCTCGACTCGGCGGAGATTTCTCTGACGGATGTTTCCCATTACTTTGACTCTGACCCTACCAAAGTAGTGTCTAACCTGCGCGGAGATGGCACAACGCCTGCGTCCTTTATTGCCGATACCACGACGGCCAATGCCCAAGTGCGATCGCTCTCCGAAACAGTGCGTCTGGATGCCCGCACCAAGCTGCTCAATCCCAAGTGGTATGAGGGCATGTTGTCTCACGGGTACGAAGGCGTGCGAGAACTCTCGAAGCGGTTGGTGAACACGATGGGGTGGTCGGCTACAGCGGGTGCGGTAGATAACTGGATCTATGAAGACGCCAATTCTACCTTCATCAAGGATGAAGCCATGCGCGATCGCCTGATGAATCTTAACCCCCATTCTTTCCGTAAGGTAGTCAGCACCCTTTTAGAAGTAAATGGGCGGGGCTACTGGGAAACGAGCGAAGAAAACTTAGATCTTCTGCGCGAGCTCTACCAGGAAGTGGAAGACCGGATCGAAGGAGTGGAGTAGCCTCGAGAAAGTTTTGAGAGGGGCGATAGTAGCCCCTCTCCAGATTATTTATTGCCTATCATTAGCTCACCCGATGAGGTGATGCTAACAGGTGAGCAAGCTATCTCCTGCCTCAGCCGATCAGATAAATCTAAAAGGTGAAGTTAATCTAGCCTAATTCAACGTACATTATTAGAAGATAAGTGACGTTCATTGATTCGACCTGGCAGGGGGCTGCTGGGTCTTTTATTTTTAAAGCGTGGTTATTTTGTAAATTTCAGCTATAGCTATAGTCAATCGGGTGAGAGCGGAGTACAGGCGGAAATTCTTGGCTGGGGGCGGAACCTCCAGGTTTCCCATATCTTTAGTGCTCTGGCGACAGCTGTTAAGTTGCGCCATTTTTTGTAAAGATTCATCAGAGACGTCGCTGGGTGTCTAGCCGATTCAAACTTTGTAACAGGACAATCAAGTTGCACATCAATAGGAAAACCGAGAAGGAGAAATCTACAAAGATGTGCCGCTGTTATCTACTGTTTATCCATTGAGTGAGGAGCTAGGTTTTGCCAGCCAATTTGGGGATCTTCCTGATCAACATTGCTCTACTTGCGATCGCTCTCTTGCTGTTCATTCCGATCGCCGTTCTGTTTATAGAGTGCATGAGTACGCTATTGCCCAGTCGAGGGTCCAGTCGAGGGCCCAGTCGCGCCACTGGACTCTCGACTGCCAGTAGCCCGCACCCCAAAACTGCCGTTCTGGTACCGGCTCACAATGAAGCCATAGGGATTCGACCCATCTTAGAGGGGTTAATGGCACAGCTGACTGCGTGCGATCGGCTGATAGTGATTGCTGACAACTGTACAGATGCCACGGCAGATATTGCCCGTGCGACTGGGGCTACGGTGATTGAGCGCCAAGATGCCGAGCGGCGAGGCAAAGGCTATGCGCTGGATTATGGCCTCCGCTATCTGGCTACCGATCCCCCCGATGTGGTGACTATTGTTGATGCTGATTGTGTGGTGCAGCCAGGCAGTTTGGCCAAAATTGCAGAGCAGGCGATCGCCACAAATCGTCCTGTGCAATCCCTCTATTTAATGGAGCGTCCTGCCCAGCCGCAGCCCAAAGATGCTGTCTCAGCCCTGGCCTTCCTGGTGAAGAACTGGGTGCGCCCCAGCGGTCTGGATCGCTTAGGGTTTCCCTGTCTGTTGACCGGCACTGGCATGGCGTTTCCTTGGGCTGTCCTGCGAGATATGAAACTGGCCAGCGGCAATATTGTGGAAGATATGCAGCTGGGGTTGGATTTAGCGATCGCTGGGCATCCCCCGCTATTTTGTGGGGCTGCCAGAGTGACAGGATTGCTTCCCCAGCAAGGCCAAGCGGCTAAGAGTCAACGGACACGCTGGGAGCATGGGCATTTGCAAACCCTCAGGACTCAAGTTCCACCCCTGCTGCGGCTGGCAATCCAGCAGAATCGGCTGGATTTAATGGCGCTTGCCCTTGATCTAGCAGTGCCGCCGCTCTCGCTGCTGGTGATGCTGTGGCTGGCTTTGGCTACCGTGGCTTTTGGGGTGGCAGCGTTGGGAATAACCGGATGGCCGATGGCTGTAGTGGCGGCCGAAGGCAGTCTGCTGCTGACGGCAATTTTGGTTGCTTGGGTTAAATTTGGTCGCTCTGAACTGCCGATTCAGACGTTGCTGGCGGTTCCTCTCTATGTGCTCTGGAAAATTCCGCTCTACCTGGCATTTCTGGTTCGTCCCCAGACAAAATGGGTGCGGACCGATCGCGATTCAGTTAACTTACCGAAGCCCTAATTGGAACCTTATAGCGGTGTGCACTTGGCTAAAACCAGATGATTTTTTGAAAGCTTTGCTCCGCGAGGCTTTCAAAAAATCATCTGGTCTTGACTCAGGTGAAAATTGCTATGGTTGCAACCCCAATTGGAGCTTTACCCCCTCACAACAATTTTGAAGTGATTGTAAAGACTAAATGAATGCGCTCCGGTGCCCTCTGTGAGATCTCCTAGAGATTGGCTAGGATATGCGGGGCGGAATTCAAACTTCCGCATCCTGACGCAAGCAAATTTTTGTTTGCCAATTAAGACTTTTGCAATTGAGTAGAGCGGCTTCGGACTATTTTTTTTCAGAGGCAATGCCCTTGGAACAGATCGAGCCTATAACGTTACGTCTAGTTTTTTCAAAAGTTATTTCCGACCTGTTGTTTCCGACCTATAGTATCCAGGGATCTAGCTGATCAGCCTGATTTTTAAGGAAATCGTAACCCTAGCGGAGGAAATGGTGTTGGCTTGTTTGACGCTGATTAAGAGGTTGCCATGAATATTATTCCTACTGAAATTCCCGAAGTGCTGATCATTGAGCCTCGCGTTTTTTCAGACCATCGCGGCTTTTTCTATGAAAGTTTTAACGAAAAGGCTTTTGTAGACAAAACAGGTGTAGAGGTTCGGTTTGTTCAAGACAACCATTCCTGCTCGGCTCGTAATGTGCTGAGAGGCTTGCATTATCAGATTCAGCAGGCTCAAGGTAAGTTAGTCCGGGTGGTGGTGGGCAGCGTTTTTGATGTGGCAGTGGATCTGCGCCGAAGTTCTCCTACCTTTGGGCAATGGATTGGCTGTGAGCTGAGTGCCGAAAATAAGCGCCAGCTCTGGATTCCGGCAGGATTTGCCCATGGATTTCTGTCCCTCTCTGAAGGGGCAGAAGTGCTGTATAAAACAACGGATTATTACGCTCCAGCCCATGAGCGCTGTTTGATTTGGAATGAACCCAACTTGGCGATCGCCTGGCCATTGACTGAAGCACCGATCATGACCGCTAAAGATCTAGCGGGTCTCCCCCTCGAAACGGCAGATCTATTTCCCTAAGAGGCGTGAATTTAATGAAATCAGGGTTTGGAGGCAGCGCCCTTGCACCCCAATCCTGGATTTTATTGAATCCAGGATCCTAAGAGAAAAATCCAGACTCCCAGAATCGGTCACTTAAACTGCTGAGGTAATGGAAATGAAGCATATCTTGCTGATTGGTGGAGCCGGACAAGTCGGACAGGAATTGCAAAAAACACTGGCCCCGCTTGCCAGAGTAACAAGTGTCTCCAGAGCAGGATTGGATCTGACTCAGACGGATCAGATCCGTCAAGTGATTCAGACAGCTCAGCCTGATTTGATCGTGAATGCAGCAGCCTACACTGCAGTAGACAAAGCTGAAACTGAGCTTGATTTAGCTAAAGCCATTAATGCTGAAGCGCCTACGATAATGGCGGAAGCCGCTCAACAGGTAGGAGCCAGCCTAATTCATATTTCGACGGATTATGTTTTTGACGGCTGTAAAAATACACCCTATACCGAACAAGATCAGCCAAACCCGATCGGGGCATATGGCAGATCTAAATTACTAGGTGAAACCGGCATTCAACAAGTGGGCGATCGCCATTCTAGCTTTCGCTATGCCATCCTTAGAACCGCTTGGGTTTACGGTGCGCAGGGTAAAGGTAATTTTGTCAAAACGATGTTGCGGCTAGGAGCCGATCGCGATGTGGTGAAAGTGGTTGCCGATCAGGTGGGCACGCCGACTTGGTCAGCCCATATCGCTCAGGCGATTGCTGTCCTTGCACCTCATTTCGGGGCATCTGCCCCCGAATCAGAGACGATTGCTCCTAGCGGAATTTATCACTTTACCAACAGCGGCATTACCAGCTGGTATGACTTTGCGGTTGCCATTTTTGAAGAAGCTGAAGCGTTAGGATTTCCGCTTCAGTTAAAACAGGTGATCCCCATCACCACGCAGGAGTATCCTACCCCCACTCAACGCCCTGCCTATTCGGCCCTTGCCTGCCAGAAGATATCGGCTATTTTGTCATCTCCACCGCTGCAATGGCGGCAGAGTCTCCGTCAAATGCTCAGTGAACTTTATTCAATTACCCACTCATGAAAGCAATTATTTTGTCGGGCGGTCGAGGTACTCGTCTGCGCCCCCTCACCTACACCGGTGCCAAGCAACTTGTTCCAGTCGCCAACAAGCCTATTCTGTGGTACGGCATTGAGTCGATCTGCGAAGCTGGAATTACTGAGATTGGCATCATCATCAGTCCTGAAACGGGGGAAGAAGTTAAGGCTAAAACCGGAGATGGCAGCCGCTTTGGTGCGAAAATCACCTATATTTTGCAAGACCAGCCGGCCGGACTGGCCCATGCGGTGAAAATCGCCCAACCCTTCCTGGGAGATTCGCCTTTTGTGATGTACTTAGGCGATAACCTGGTGCAAAGCGAATTGGCCTTATTCTTAGAACAATTTGCCACCCATAGCTTGGATGCCCTGACGCTGCTGTGCCCAGTGCCGAATCCTAGCGCTTTTGGGGTCGCCAAGGTGGATGAAAACGGAAAACTGTTGCAGCTGGTAGAAAAGCCCAAGGTTCCGCCTTCTAATCTGGCCTTAGTAGGGATTTATATTTTTTCTCCCGTGATTCATCAAGCGATCGCTGCAATCCAGCCTTCGGCTCGGGGTGAACTAGAAATCACGGATGCTATCCAGGCATTGATTAATTGGCAAAAACCCGTAGAAGCTCGCCAAATTCGGGGCTGGTGGTTGGATACAGGTAAAAAAGACGATCTGCTAGAAGCCAATCGGGTAATTTTAGACACCTGCCTGGAATCGAAAGTTGAAGGTGAAATCGACGATCGCAGCCAGATTATTGGTCGGGTGCAAATTGGGGAAGGCTCTAAAGTCATTAACTGTACCATTCGCGGCCCTGTGACGATTGGCAAGCACTGTCATTTGGAAAATTGCTTTATTGGGCCTTATAGCAGTGTTGCAGACCATGCCACCCTGATTGAAGCCGATTTAGAACATAGCGTGATTTTAGAAGGCGCAAAGGTTGAAGGCATTCATCAGCGCATTGTAGATAGTGTGATTGGGCAACGGGCCCACCTGGAGGCAGCGGCCAGACGTCCCAAAGCACTGCGGTTCATGATCGGGGATGACTGCAAGATTGAACTGGCTTAATCCATCGCCGCATCAGGTGCCGCATCAGGTGCCGCGTCAGTGGCGCAAATCCATCAGGTGGGCATGGCTCACCCGATAACTAGGGCTTTCGAGTAGGCACTTATTCCAGCCGCTCCTCAGAGTTAGTGAGAACAAGAAGCGAGAACAAGAATTGATATGCAACAGAGTGTATTAAGAGAACCGCGTCGGATCATCATCACGGGTGGGGCTGGATTTATCGGCTCCAATTTCGTTCATCATTGGTGTCATCAGTATCCTGGCGATCGCGTCATTGTTTTAGATGCCCTCACCTATGCCGGAAATCGCCGCAATTTGGACGGACTGGAAGGAGCTAACTTGCGGTTTGTGCAGGGAGATATTTGCGATCGCCCTCTGATTGATGCGCTGCTTCAGGAAGAGGCAATTGATACCCTTGTTCACTTTGCCGCAGAATCCCATGTCGATCGATCGATTCTGGGTCCCGGTGCCTTTGTCCAAACCAACGTAGTCGGCACTTTTACGCTGCTGGAAGCCTTCCGGCAACACTGGAATCAAGCAGGGCAACCTGGAAACTATCGGTTTCACCATGTTTCCACCGACGAAGTGTACGGTAGCCTGGAACCTGACGATCCCGCCTTTAGCGAAACCACACCCTACGCCCCCAATAGCCCCTATTCTGCTTCCAAAGCAGGCAGCGATCACCTCGTCCGCGCCTACTACCATACCTATGGCTTGCCGACGCTGATGACCAACTGCTCCAACAATTATGGCCCTTACCACTTCCCCGAAAAGTTGATCCCCTTGATGGCGATCAATATTCTTATGGGCAAGCCGCTGCCGGTGTATGGGGACGGTCAAAACGTACGGGATTGGCTCTATGTCGGCGATCATTGCAGCGCTATTGATGTTGTCATCCATCGCGGTACACCGGGTGAAACCTATAACATTGGCGGTAACAATGAGGTCAAAAACATTGACCTGGTTTATCTGCTCTGTGATCTGATGGATGAGCTAGCTCCGGCTCTGCCCGTGCGCCCGGCCCGCTCGCTGATTACCTTTGTCAAAGATCGGCCAGGGCACGATCGCCGCTACGCAATTGATGCGTCCAAGATTAAGACTGAGCTAGGTTGGACGCCTGCCGTTACCGTCGAAGAAGGACTACGCCGCACGGTGCAGTGGTATTTGACCCACCAAGATTGGTGGCAACCGCTGCTGTCTCAGGAATACCAGGAGTATTATCGTAAAGTGTATGCCTGAGGCGTAAAGTGTATGCCTGAGGGGCTCACTTAATCTCAAGGACATGACTTGAATGAAGCGGAGTTGGGGGCACGGCCCCCAAGCTCCAATCGTAGATTCTATTTATCATGGTTTTGAGATGTCCCTTTAGAGAGGCGTCTGTGCGTATCGGGAGCACTTACCGCATCTTCGTAGGGCATTTTTAGCACTTTGAGTTTTGCACTAAGTTTTGCGCTTTGAAGATTTTTAGACCCCTTGCTAGTGAGCGAAGCCTTATGATGTTGCGATTTCTTAGACTTCCAGGTCATCAGATCTCTGCTATCAAGGCGATCGCTTGGCTAGGCGTATTTTGTCTGACCCTGGTTTTGAGCTTAGCCTGTTCTCGGCTGAATGCCTTACCTTCTGCTGCCGGAGGGGCCGGAGGGGCCGGAGGGG
>DATNOY010000602.1:0-3643 GCA_036703495.1 Coleofasciculaceae cyanobacterium | reverse complement strand
CCAAAAGTTCGGCAATTTGCACCGCATTAAGGGCTGCCCCCTTACGAATCTGATCGCCGCTGAGCCATAGCTCTAACGCATTAGGGTTGGAAATGTCTTGGCGGATGCGTCCAACTAAAACATCGTCTTTGCCGCTGGCATCAATGGGCATTGGGAAATAGTTAGCTTGCCAATCCTCAACAATCTGAACTCCGGGAGCGGCGCTAAGAATATCTTTTGCCAAAGCAACGCTAAACGGTTGAGCAAATTCTAGGTTAATCGCTTCTGAGTGGGCACGCAGTACGGGAACCCGTACACAGGTTGCAGTGACTCGCAAACTGGGCACCCCAAAGATTTTGCGAGTTTCATTGACCATCTTCATTTCTTCTTCACAGTAGCCCAGGTCATTGAGCTTGCTGTTGTGGGGAAAAAGGTTGAAGGCAAGCGGATAGGGAAACAGTTCAGCCGTGGGTTCACGCCCTTGAAGAATATCCAGAGCCTGAGTCTTGACCTCTTCCATAGCTCTAGCGCCAGCCCCACTAGCAGATTGATAGGTTGCTGCAACAATTCGCTGGATCGGCTGAACTTGATGGAGAGGGTAGGTGGCAACTGCCATCAAGATCGTGGTGCAGTTTGGATTGGCAATAATGCCCTGATGAGCCGCAGCGGCTCCGGGGTTCACTTCAGGAACCACAAGGGGAACCTGCACATCCATCCGAAAGGCGCTGGAATTGTCAATCACTACCGCTCCAGCTTCAACCGCTTTGGGAGCCCAAGCTTTTGAGACAGAGCCACCCGCAGAAGCCAAGACTAGATCCACATGGTCAAAAGCGCGATCGTCTAAGGCTTCGACAGTCAGAGCCTCCCCCCGAAAAGCTAGCTGCTGTCCAGCGGAACGGGGAGACGCTAGCAGTTTTAGATGTGCAACTGGAAAATTGCGCTGTTCTAGCAAACTGAGTAGCTCTGTACCGACAGCACCTGTCGCCCCTAAAATCGCAACTCGATAAGATCGCGGCAAATTAATTTCCTCCAATGAGCATAAAATCAGCGGTTAATTTTTTAGATCGCAGAGTTATAAACTTTTCTTAAAGTTTTCTATTAAAGAACAATTATTTACAATTCCCCCTGTACCTGTACGTTTCTATCAAAGCTGAATTTTATCAAAGCCGAATAATTTCGAGGCTGCGTAGAAGTTTTTCAAATCCGACCAAGGCTTAGCTCTGGAAGACTGTACCTTCAGCTGGGCTAGAACCTATCAATTTTCGATCTAGCGCGCTTGATTGTGAACCACTCCGTAAAAAATCCCCGTAAAGAATTTAGTCTTTAGCCCCTACTCGGCTGAAATTTTGTGGCGTACCTACAGTATCGAGCCTACACATCCTGTCCGTAAAGCCCCACGAACAACCCTAAAGAAAGGTTAACAAAAGTCATTTATCAAAATCATTTATCTCAAGTACTAGTGCTGAAGGGACTCCTGGTACACAGAGTTGCTTGGTGCAACCTTGTGTAGGACTAGTGAGCCGATCGCGAATTACCAAGATCATAGCTGACATGTTGCATTCGACACTGCCAGATTTAATCATGTAGAGCAATCATCAAAATAGGATTTTCCCAGGCTGCAAAGCCAAGAAAATTCATTGGATTTGCCAGGTGTACCATCTACCAGAGCCAGAATCAGCTAACATAGCTAATTGCGGCAAAGCTGAGACTATCCGAAGTCTACTCAACTAAACTTAAGGAAGCTGGCGCTTAAGTGGAGTCAGCGACCACGTTGGCTCAGTAGCCCATTACCCTGCGACGAGAATTGCGATGAAAGTTACCCAGGAAAAGTTACCCGCTAGCCAAATCGGTCTAGAAATTGAGATTCCCTCTGAGATGTCAAAGCAAGCCTATGAAAAAACTCTACAAGAGTTTACTCGGTCTGCAAACATTCCTGGGTTTCGGAAGGGCAAAGTGCCCCGTCAGGTCTTGATTCAGCGTTTTGGCTCAACCCGGCTTAAAGCAGCAGTGGTAGAAGACTTGATCCAAGATGGGCTGAGGAAGGCCCTAGAGCAAGAGAAGATTGAGGCGATCGGCACTCCTGAGCTGCGCTCTTCTTTTGAGGAACTGGTTGCCCAATTTGATCCTGGATCAGCCCTAAGCTTTTCTGCTGCGGTGGATGTCGCACCTGAAGCCAAGCTAAGCCAGTATGCCGGTCTGCAAGTTAAGGCAGAAGAAGTGAAATATGACCCTGAACGGGTGGACAAAGTGCTAGAAGATTATCGCAAGCGATCGTCTACTCTAGTGCCGGTAGAAGGGCGATCGGCGCAGTCAGAGGATGTGGCAACCGTTGATTTTGCTGGACGCTTGGTTGCTGAAGGGGAAGAAGAACCGACAGAAATTCCGGGCGGTAGCGCTGAAGATTTTGAGATTGAGCTGGTTGAAGGACGGTTTATCCCTGGATTTATTGACGGCATTCTGGGTATGGCCATTGGGGAAACCAAAGAGGTTGCCGTTACTTTTCCCGATCCCTACGCCCAAGAAGATCTGGCTGGCAAACCTGCAGTTTTCACCATTACGCTGAAGGAACTAAAAGAGCGAGAATTGCCAGAATTGGACGATGACTTTGCCCAAGAGGTGAGCGAGTTTGAGACATTGGCAGAGCTACGAGCGTCTTTAGAAAAGCGCTATCAGGAAGAGGCAGAGGAAAAGACTAAAGCCAACAAGCAAGAAGCGCTATTGGCTGAGTTAGTCAAGTATCTAGAAGTAGAGTTGCCAGAAACCTTAATCAAGCAAGAGGCAGACTTTTCCGTCACCCAAACCGCAATGCGCTTGAGTCAGCAAGGTTTGGATATCCGTAAAACCTTTACCAATGACATTGTTTCCATGCTGCGCCAGCAGGCTCGACCCGAAGCCATTATGCGGCTGCAACGAACCCTAGCATTGGGGGAGATTGCCAAACAAGAGTCGATTCAGGTCACTCCTGAGGAAGTTGATGCCAAGGTAGCCGAAGTTCTAGAAGAACTGGCGGGTCAGCAAGATATTGATACCGATCGCCTCCGCCAAGCTGTAGAAGACGATTTGCTGCGGGACAAAATTCTTGGCTATGTGGAAACCCAGGCAACCGTTGAACTGGTGCCCGAAGGCTCTTTGAAGGCAGAGGAAGCGGAGCAGCTGGGAGACAATGCTGAAGAGAGCCTCGCAGACAATCCAGACCTTGAAACTACGGTGGACGTGTCGGCAGAAACTATCGTGGAAGCGCCAGCTGCAGCACCAGAGCCAAAAACTCCTGAAGCAGCCCCTCAAGAAACCCCTGAGGAAGTTACTGCAACAGCTGAGGCACCTGCCCCTGCTGCTGAAGCACCTGCCCCCAAGGGGAAGGGCAAGAAGCAATCTAGCTAAGTTGTTAGACTTCAGTAGATTGCAGCATAGGGTTAGAATGCTGGCTCAACTCATCTCGGAGAATATCAAGGATTTCGATAGATTGCTCCTAGTGCCTGTTTAGTTGAGGCATAATGATCGGATAGGCGGATTTGTTAGTAAGCACAACAACCGTTTTAGATGGTTCTAAGCGCAGTTTCTATTAGACCCTTGACTATCGGAGTTTATTGTTTCTCTCCAGTTTTATGCCAAATTCCCAGTCTTCTCGATTTTCTGTTTCTAGTCTCAGTTCCTCAGCGCTGCA
>DATNOY010000601.1:0-3170 GCA_036703495.1 Coleofasciculaceae cyanobacterium | reverse complement strand
AGTTACACAGTGATTCGCTCATCGTCCACCGATGACCTCAGCTTTGATGCTGGTCAGAAGCTAGAATATACCGTGACCAATAGCGGGTCGTTGTACTTTGTGGCTAATGCTACTAACGAGGGCACAGAAATATTTAAACTTGACAATCCAGGAACCGCAGCGGCAGTAGGTGGATATCTGGACACCGGAGCTGTGGTAAAAGACATTGTGGCTGGAATGGGCGGCTCTACCCCCACCAATCTGGTTAGCATTGGCGATAAAGTATACTTCTTTGCCACCAACAATTTTACAGATCTGAATAATACAGATCAAGGTAACGGCAGAGAACTCTGGGGAATTAACGGTGCAACTACTGCCCTGGTGAAAGACATCAGGGGTGGAACCGACAGCAGTATTGGAAGCCAAGCAGAAATGGTGGTGTACCAGAACAGACTCTACTTCACGGCTGACGATGGAACTGGTGGCACGGAGCTGTGGACAAGCGATGGTACAGATGCCGGGACACAGGCGATCGTGATTAATGCTGCTGCTGGAGCAGGGGCAGATCCAACAGGGTTGACTCCAGTAGGCAACAGCCTATTCTTTGCCGCAACGGATGGGGCAAATGGGCAAGAACTCTGGTCGATCTAGAATCTGCCTGAGTCCTAATCTCAGTAGGCATATCGTGATTTAAATTACCGCCTCTCAATTTTAGAGAGGCGGTTTTTTTGCACTTGCTATTTTCAACAGCTATTTCTACAGCTTCAAAATAATTCCTGAAAAGATTGAGATTAGACGATCGCACCGCAAAGTTGAGCGGCTATTCAGCAAAAATCCAGGTAGGTTTTCGGCTAGAAGCGTCAACCGTACAAATGCGTTTTCATAAAAAACCTTGTCTAAAATTAGACGGAATCACTGAATAATTCTGACCGCAGAAAGCCGACTCTAACTATGCCCACCTCACTCATACCAGCGGCATGGCAATGCAATCGGCGAAGTACTTGAGAACGCACTCCCTAAGTGCTTATGATGTCAGCCTGAGCAGCGGCGATCGCCGGACTTACAGAGGTCAACTCAGCAACTCTCAGCCTAATGGACTCTACCGCTTTCGCTTTAACAGCAGTAGCACCCTCACCCTCGCCTTAACGGGACTCAAGGCAGACGCTAATTTATCTTTGCTCAATGAGAAGGGCAAAACTCTAACGCGATCGCACAAAGCAGGTACGGCGAATGAGTTGATTAACTACACCGTTGGGCAAGGAACTTATTATGTTCGAGTTTCTCGCGATCGCGGCAATACGCCCTATAAGCTCCAGCTAGCCACAAAGTCTGCTCAGAACCGGACTGCTGACGAACAGCTAACGGCTGCTTCAACCCACAATACGTTTATCCAGCGTGTTGTGGATCTAACCAACACCTACCGGGTTCAGTTCGGCTTACAGCCGCTCAAGTTGAATACTAAGCTATCGGCTGCTGCCTTTGTCCACAGCCGAGACATGGCCCTCAACGACTTTTTTGACCACACTGGATCTGATGGCTCTAGAGCAGCAGAACGCATCTCTGCTCAAGGCTACAAGTACTTGAATGCTGGCGAAAACATTGCTGCCGGGTATGCCACTCCTGAAGCAGTGGTCGAAGGCTGGATGAATAGTCCAGGACATCGGGCTAACATTCTGTATCCAAATGTCAAAGAAATCGGTGTAGGCTTCTATTCCCTTGCTAATGACTCAGGCAAAGCACCCTACCAATATTACTGGACACAAGACTTTGCTACCCCTGCTCGCTAGGAATACTGATGGGTGCCTACAGAGGTCGGGTTTCTCATCAAGAAACTCAATCTCTGTAGCAGCGTTCTGGGGGTGGATCATAGCGCTCTGGGCTGGAAGGGTACTGCTCCCTAACACTAATCTGATTCAACTATGATTCTAGGTTGCAAGGGGATTGGTTCCAGGACGCAGAAAAGAAGGCAGGTCAACTGCTCCAGAGGATCGCTGCTTTTTGGCAGGACGCAGCGGATAAACGACTGGAGCGGGCCAGCTAGGCTGAGATAGCGCTGGAATCGGGCTATGTTCATCTGAGGCAGATGCATCAGCCGGATTCTCCTCGGGGATGGGTTCTGAGGGCAGTTCAGATTGAGGCAATGCCGCTTCGGTCTGGAACGGTTGCATTGAGGACTGGGGCACGTTAGCTGCTACAGGGGCTGCTCCGCCAGATTCCAAGGCACCGAAGTCGATCGCTTCAAAAGCCGAAAAGTCGCCTGATAGGCTGGCCCTAACAACATCCTCCGTCGAGACTTCAATTAATCGAGCTAAATCTTGCCATAAAGCATCTTCAGCATCTTCTGGATGCTCGGAGGTCGCTAAGGGCAGCGCAGGCTCTGGAAGTGAAGCAGATGGGGCAGGACTGAGATCAGGAGTGGGGGCAGCAGGAATCACACCATTCACGGCTTCTGCCAGTAAATCTGCAAGAGGGCGCACAGCATCATCTACTTTACGCAACGGCACCGGCAAACCCGCTTGGGATTTTAGGGTGGGGTTCACCAAGGCTGGAGCGCCAGATGGCTCAGCAGATTCGGTTGCTTCAGCGCGCAAGCTCACTGCCGGTAAATCCACTTCTGGTTCTGCAACAAGATTCGCAATGGCAGGCTCAGCAGTGAGCGGTTCAACAATCGGCAGCTTTAAGTTAGATTCAAGCTGAGCAGGCGATTGGGCCGCAGTAACAGGCTCCTGAGCTAGGGGAGTGGCGACAGGCTGCGCTTCATCTCCCAGCTGCTCATCCAAGTTATGGGGATACAGCTTCATCCAGGGAAAGCGAGCCGGAGCAGCTTCTGCTTCAGAGGACCAAGGTTGAATTCGCTGAGTTTTGAACAGAAACGGGTTGTCTCCTGCGGCGGCAGCTGCTTCTAGACCCAAGTCGTATTGAGGAGTGGGGACTTCCAAACACTTTTCTAGGGCTGCCTTAAATTGCAGCGTATAGCGTTGCTGACGGTGCAGGCGGGCTTGTAAATCGCGATTTGTAGTTTCCAATTGGGACAGTAGTTGAGCTTGTTCGTTGTAACGCTGCTGAATCAAGGCTGCTTCCCGTTCCAGTTCGGCCACTCGCTCTTGGCTACTCTCGATCTGCCCAGTCAAGGTTTCGACTAGAATTTGCTGGCGCTGGTTAGCCTGGTGGGCAAACTCCAACTGGTTGAA
>DATNOY010000600.1:0-2554 GCA_036703495.1 Coleofasciculaceae cyanobacterium | reverse complement strand
AACCCGGCTGGCATGTCCTTTTAGCGTTTGCAATCGAGAGACCGACGGCAGGGCCAGGCGTGGCGCAGCCCGAGGATCTGCCTGATCCAGAGCAGGATAAAGCTGGCTGACATCCCACAGTTTCACAGTATTGTCGCCATTGTTGGTAGCCAACAAGTGACCCGTGTCGCTGAACGTTAGATAGCGGATCTGCCCCGATCGCTCCCGCAACGTTTTCAAGCAGCGGCCGGTAGGCAAGTGCCACAGCCGAATCGTTTGGTCGTCGCCCCCGCTGGCTAGGATCTGCCCCTGCGGACTAAAAGACACCGTCCATACCCGCCCTTGATGTCCTTCCAGGATTTGACGACAGCGGCCCGTATCTGCATCCCAAAGCCGCACTTTGCTATCTTCACTAGCGCTAACCAACTGAGCCCCCTCCGGGCTAAAGTCGGCTGACCAGATCCAGTTGTTATAGCCCTGAAAGGTGCGAACACAGCGCACAGTATCCACTTCCCAGAGTTTCAGGGTTTGGTCGTCGCTGCCACTGGCGATCGTCTGGCCATCGGCACTAAAGGCAACCGCCCACACCTTGCTGCCATGTCCCTGAAACGTTTTCAAGCAATGCCCCGTCTGGATATCCCAGAGCTTAATCAGCTGATCATCGCCGCCAGTTGCCAGCGTGTCGCCTGGGGCGGCAAATGCCAAAGACCAAATGCGGCGATCGCAGTCTAACGTTTGCACACAGTCGCCGGTCTGCATATCCCAGATTTTGGCATGGGCATCATCTCCCCCCGAGGCAATCCTCTGCCCGTCCGGACTAAAGGTCAGGGTGCGAATGCGGTTGCTATGCCCTGCCAGGCTTCTTAAGCAATCTCCCGTCTCGACATCCCACAGCCGAATCTCCTGATCTTCTCCCCCCGAAGCGATCCTCTGCCCATCCGGACTAAAGGCAACAGCACAGACTCCCCCCGTATGTCCGGCAAAAATTTGCAGGCCGTCGCCTGTTTCCACATCCCATAGCCGGACGGTACCATCTTCGCTAGCGCTAGCTAAAAATTGACCATCCGGACTAAAGGCGATCGCCCACACCCAGTTGGTATGCCCCCGAAAGTCCTGATCGCACTGTCCTGTGGCTACATCCCAAAGGCGAATGATTTGGTCTTCCCCGCAGCTAGCCAGCATTTGCCGATCGGCAGGCTGACCGGGTGCAAAAGCGATCGCCTTCACCCAAGACGTATGTTCGCGGCAGGACATTAGCTGCTTACCGTCTCGGGTTTGCCAGATGCGGATCACACCCTCCCCATCACTGCCCGCCAACAGCCCACCTGCGGGACTAAAGGCCACCGACAAAATGCTGCCCAAGGGTTGCGCAAACACCGACTTCGTTAGATCAGCCTCCGTGAAATCGACCCGATGCAGCGCTACATCTTGCAGATAGGCATGCCAAACGGGTAGCCCAGAAAAGTCATATGCTGTCAGATCGGTTCCCAACTGCCGAAACAAATTGAGCAGATTGCCACCGGCATAGCCTGGTGCGCTAGCGGACTGCAAATGCGCCAAGATGTGCTGCAACCGCTGGACAATCGCGGGCTTCGACTGCAACAGCGTCATCAGCTTTTCGATCAGGGGCTCCAAGATGACTCGGCTCTGGCGATCGCGAATGTAGTCTTTAACCGGTGCTTTGAGCAAGGCATGGGTCTGAAACAGGGCAAGGGGCTGCTCCTCGGTCTGCGGTAAGGCATCATCTGCCCAGCGCGGATCGCTCAGTTCGGCACTGACGGTGGCAATCAGTCGATCGGTGACATACTCCATCACCACAGGCTGCTGGGTGTAGTAATTGCCGGTTTTTTCAATCAGCGATCGCCGCAGCAAAGAGCCGATCGCCTCAATCAGCTTCGACTTGGATGCCTGGGTTATCAGATCGTCCTGGAGTTCAGCAAAGGTGATCGGTTCGCGGGCGATCGCCAGCCAATACATCATGTCTTTTTCTAAACTAAACAGGCGATCAAACTGCTGACTCAGCAGATTGCGGATGTCATCAAAGACAATCGTTCCCTGCTGCAAAAACTCAGACAGATGACTGTCAAATAATTCCTGGATGATGCTGGCGACAATCTTGAGCGCCAAAGGATTGCCGGCATAGCGATCGCTCAAGGTTTGCCAGTCTGCCTCGGTGCCAATGAACGTGCCCTTCGCGGTCAAAATGGCTTTTGAATCACTGCCAGTCAGTCCGCGCAGCCGCAGCGATCGCACGGGCAGCGTTTCACCTTCCAGGGCAGTTAGATCTCTAGGGTTTTCGCGGCTGGTGAGCACCAAGCAGCTTTGATGCGAGGTTTGAGCCAGCCGTTTGAACAATTCTCCATAGCCTTCATGCTTCGGCTGAAAATAGCCAGAGTACTCGCCCTCTTGCAGAATCGTTTCAATGTTGTCTAACACCAGTAAACAGCGCTGCGATCGCAAATACTCCATCAGCCGCGACACCCGCCCGGCTACATCGGCAGGCAGATCGGCTGCCTGAACGCGATCGCCCGACAAGACGCGAATCAGCTCAGCCACCAAATTCTCGACCGGCGGA
>DATNOY010000599.1:0-8517 GCA_036703495.1 Coleofasciculaceae cyanobacterium | reverse complement strand
AACCATCCAGACGGCTGTGCAAAGCGGATTAGAAGCGTTTGGCAAGATTGATGTACTGGTGAACAATGCAGGCTATGGCTTGATGGGTGCGATCGAGGAAGTCAGCGATCAGCAAAGCCGCGACCAATTTGAAACCAATTTCTTTGGACTGCTCAATGTAACTCGTACTGTTCTTCCCATATTTAAGCAGCAACACGCGGGTCATATCGTAAACATTTCCTCTATCGGCGGACGCATGACTGCGCCCATGCTGGGACTGTATCACGCCTCTAAATTTGCAGTCGAAGGACTGTCAGAAACCCTGGCACAGGAGCTAGAACCGTTTGGTATTCATGTCACCCTCATCGAACCCGGTGGCTTTGGAACGGACTTTGCCAGTCGCTCTTTGGCTACAGCAGCACCAAAACCAGAGTACGCTTCCATCCGAGAGCAATTCATCCAGTTTGCGGCAGAGCAGCCTCGCGGTCATGTCCCTACAGGGGTGCAATCGATTCTCAAGATCGTGCAACTCTCGCACCCCCCCCTGCGCCTAGCGATTGGGCCTGGCGCATTGCCAATGTTGGTGCAAAAACTATCCTCAGATATTGAGGAATACCAACGGTTTGAAGATATTTGGCAAGCCTCTACCGCCAATGCGTCCGTAGGATTCAGTTTTCCCAGCCATTAAGGAGATGAACATGACCGACAAAACATGGCTGATTACAGGAGCCTCACGGGGCTTTGGTGCGGAAATTGCCAAGGCAGCTTTGGCAGCGGGTGACGCCGTGATTGCGACGGCCCGGAATCAAACGGCACTGCAAGGGCTGGGTGACAGCAAACACCTGTTGACGGTGAGTATGGATGTGACGCAGGAAACCCAGGTGCAAGCAGCAGTTGCAGCCGGATTAGACAAATTTGGACAGATCGATGTACTGGTCAACAATGCTGGATTCGGCTTGTTGGGAGCGATTGAAGAAAGTAGCGTAGAAGAAGTTGAAAACCTCTACCGAACCAACGTTTTTGGCGTGCTAAATCTAATCCGCGCCGTGCTACCCAGCATGCGTCAACACCGTTCTGGACACATCATTAATCTCTCCTCGATCGGAGGTTATCGTGCCTCCGCAGGCTGGGGAATCTACAACTCGACCAAGTTTGCGGTGGAAGGCATTACCGAAGCCCTGCATCATGAGCTGGCACCGTTGGGGATTCATGCAACGGTCGTTGAACCGGGCTACTTTCGGACTGATTTTCTGGATAACACGTCACTTCACAAGACTGCAACCCAAATCTCTGATTATGCGGAGACCGTTGGTAAAATTCGTGCGTTTGCCGCTGAACGCAATCATCAACAGCCTGGAGATCCGACCAAACTTGCCCAGGCAATCCTTCAGCTTGTAGCCGCAGACAAGCCACCGTTGCGATTACCGTTAGGCACAGACACCCTACAAGCGATCGCCCAGAAAAACGCTTACGTCGAGCAAGAAACAGCCGCCTGGCGCGCACTGGCTGAATCGACAAACTACTAATTGTTTCACTATAGATCGTTCAACAAATACATCATGCAAAAACTGATAGGAAAAGTTGCGCTGGTTACAGGTGGCAATAGCGGTATTGGTCTGACCACTGCCAAATACCTGGTTGCAGAAGGAGCCTATGTCTTCATTACAGGTCGTCGCCAAACTGAACTGGATCAAGCTGTTGATGCGATCGGCAAAAATGTTACAGGTGTTCAGAGCGATGTTTCCAAGCTGGCAGACCTCGATCGATTGTTTACTACCATTCAACAGCAAAAAGGAAAGCTTGATATCGTCTTTGCGAATGCGGGTGTGGGCGAATTTGTTCCACTTGGCTCAATCACAGAGAAACACTTTGATGAAACGTTCAACATCAATGTCAAAGGTCTGTTATTTACAGTACAGAAAGCATTGCCTCTGTTGTCAGAAGGGTCTTCCATTATCCTGAACGCCTCCATCGCTTCCATCTCAGGCATTCCAGCCCTCAGTGTTTACAGTGCGACCAAAGCGGCTGTGCGATCGTTTGCCCGAACCTGGATACTCGACCTCAAAGACCGTCAAATTCGCGTGAATGTGGTTAGCCCTGGCGTAGTTCCGACCCCCAGTTACTATCGTCTGGGATTAACTGATGAGCAGTTCCCTGTCAGTGCTATCCCATCGGGACGGGTCGGCACAACCGATGACATTGCGAAAGCTGTAGTTTTTCTTGCTTCTGATGACAGCAGCTTTGTGAATGGAATTGAACTATTTGTGGACGGTGGCATGGCACAGATTTGATGTGGTGATGCAGCTACGGAATAGAGAATACGAACCGATTTAGCGGGAATCGTTGTAGCCGTTGGACAAAATGTCACCGCGTTCCAGGTTGGCGATGAAGTCTATGGACTCACAGGTGGAGTTGGTGGACTGCAAGGTTCGCTGGCTGAGTTTGCTGCTGTTGATCCTGACCTACTGGCAAAAAAAACGATCAACCTCACCATGTGAGAAGCGGCAGCGGAAGGAACGGCTGTTAGCAAAGTCGTGATTGATTTGTAATCACTCTGTTCCACCTCGCTTCTAGGAATCAGTATAGGGGATTCAATAAAACTTCTAGGAAATGCGTTCTAGCTCATTAATCGGGATCGGAGCTTCGTTGCGCACCACCAATTCTGTTCCTTGTTGCGTAGAGCGAATTGTCCAAGCAATTCAAAAATTCCAAATCGACTATCAGATTAAAGTTTTCGTAACTTGAATGAGGACAGTCATGAGTATCAAACCTACTAAAGTTGGCATTGTCGGTGCAGGAAATGTCGGTGCAGCAATTGCAAATGCCTTAGTGCTGCTCGGTAAACCTACATCGATTGTGTTGTTCGATCGCAATCTATTGAAAGCAGAAGGACAAGCTTGGGACATTAGCGATGCAATTCCATTACTGGCAGAAATGGATGTGACGCCATCCAATCGCTATGACGATTTAGCAGATGCCGATATCATTGTGGTCACAGTTGGCGTATCGAATCGACCTGAACAAACGCGGCTAGATTCACTTAATGCAAATACAGCTATTATTTGTTCGCTTGTGCAGGAGTTAGATCGTGTAGCACCCCATGCGATCTTGATTATCGTCAGTAATCCTGTTGATGTGTTAACCCGAATTGCAATAGAAACCTCAACGCGATCGCAGCATTTGATTTTTGGTTCAGGAACAGTTCTCGATACTGCCCGACTCCAGTATCAGCTTGGCAAGGTTCTAAACGTTGATAAGAACGATGTGCATATCCCAGTGATTGGCGAACATGGGGAGAGTCAGTTCCCAGTATGGTCAACTGCTGTGATTGGCATGATTCCGTTAACGGAGTTTCCTTTACCCAAGGGGACAACTCTCGAACAGATTCAGGCAGAATTGGGTCAGGTGACACGCGATCGTGGCAATGACATTTTGAAGCGCAAAGGACATACAAGTTACGGTGTTGCGACGGTTGTGGCTCAACTTATTGATGCAATTCTACGGGATGAGCATCGGATGTTTACAGTTTCCACTAAAGCCGATCCCATTTATGACCTAGGCGATAAAGTTGTCCTGGGGCTTCCGTGCATCATTGGCAGGCATGGGATTGAACGTTGCCTTGTGTTGCCCAGGAATGAGGTTGAGCAAATCCAACTGAAAGCCTCTGCTACAAAGCTTCAAGAGGTTTACCAAACTGCCTTTTGGAAAAATAAACCTTGTTACTCTGATCTCCGAACTGTTGCCTGATGTTCGATAACCCTCATGCGAAGTAGTTGCTGGAGACACTTTAGAATGGGTCAGCCGAGATAGCCACAACATCACAGTTACCGACATCACACAACTGTATACCCGCGAGAAGACCAATCCAGAATTGCTTCATCGCGCCGCTCAACTGGAAGCATTACTTGACAACTGGCGCGATTATTTCCAGGAGCAGATTCGTCGTCAAGACACAAGGCTTGATTGCTGGATTGCCCTGAAGAATGAACAAGGAGACAACTCATGACAACCCATCAGGATACTGTTCAATCTCATTCAAATGGAGAACCAACAATGGTTTCACAAGTACATCAACATCGCTATGAGCACGCAGTGGGAAAACTAAGATCAAACTTGCGGGGTGATGTAATCCTGCCAGGAGACGCGGCTTATGACGTAGAGCGAAAAGTTTGGAACGGTCTTTATAATCACTATCCCGCTGCAATTGTGCGCTGTGTCGATGCCGAAGATGTCAGAATGGCGGTCAATTTTGCGCGGGAACTGGGGATACAAATCTCGGTGCGGAGTGGGGGACACAGTCTAGTCGGATATGGCAGCAACGATGGTGGACTGGTGATTGACCTTGCTAATCTAAAGACAATTACGATCGATCCAGTCCGTCGCACGGCTCGTCTAGAACCTGGACTCACCTGGGGCGAGGTTGCCAACGCGCTTCAGCCGTTTGGGCTGGCAATGACGGCGGGTGATACTGCCTCGGTAGGTGTCGGTGGCTTAATCGTGGGGGGTGGCATCGGCTGGATGGTACGCGCCTATGGTTTAACGATTGACCACCTGCGATCGGTAGAATTGGTAACTGCGGATGGACAACTGTTGCGTGCCAGTGCCAATGAACATCCGGAACTGTTTTGGGGACTGCGCGGTGGCGGTGGCAACTTTGGCATTGCGACCGCATTTGAGCTAGATCTGCATCCAGGCGGAATGATTCTGGGCGGTATCGTTTTCTACGAAGCAACGGAGGCAGAGTACATTCTGCAAGAGTATGTTCGCCTCGCAACCGCAGCCCCAGATGGACTCACAACCCAGGCGCTATATACGCTTGCCCCACCTGCTCCGTTCATTCCACCCGACAAACAGGGCAAACCGATCGTGGGTATCTTCGTCTGCTATACGGGCGACCTCAGTGAGGGGGAGCGGGTTCTGGCTCCCCTGCGTCAGATTGCTACGCCGATCGCTGATTTGATCGCACCAATGCCCTACCCAAACATATTTTCGTTTACTGAGATAGCTGTAGTACCTGGTATGCAACATCATGGGCGATCGCTATTGTTTGAGACGTTCTCTGAGGAAATATTGCATACCTTGGTCGAAGCCTCTCAGTCCGTCATGGCACCTGAAATGACCGTCTTTCTGCGGGTTCTCGGTGGCGCAATGAGTCGAGTCGCACCAGAGGCCACAGCCTTTGCTCACCGCGACAAACAGGGTATGGTGTTGATCACCAATTTCGCACCCCTATCGGTTGATGCTGCCAGTCTTAATGCCCGCACCCAGCAAGTTTTTCAGGCGCTCTTACCCTATTCCCACAGTGCCTATGTGAACTTCCTGGCGGACGAAGGAGAAAAGGGGGTTCATCAAGCTTACCCGCCTGCGACCTACGATCGCCTGGTTGCGCTCAAGAATCAGTATGACCCGACCGATTTGTTCAGGCTAAATCAGAACATCAAACCAACTGTTCCAGCGGCGCTTACTGCCTAGTCAGTTCATAGCGATCTAAGCTCCTGCATCCGTGCCCGGATTGTACGTCAAGAGGCAACGGGACGCTTCAACGACCCCTACTACAGCGCAGATTGTAGCCATGTACAATTCCTTGGAAAATTATGGCTACAATTCTGGATCTTGCGTAAACAGATCAGAGTTGTAACTAACCCAAACAGGTGATCAAGCTTGTGAGGCTTCTTGTTGAAGAGAGGCGTTATCAATCACAAAGCGATATTTTACTTCTCCTTTATTCATTCGTTCAAATGTAAGTGTCTATTTTCAGGACGAAACGTAGCTTCATCGATAGCGAAGCCAATATTGCGAGGGATTGTAAATTAGTTTGTGTCAAAGGTCAGGAAATGAGATCTAATGAACTACTAGACCTGAGGCATGAATACTATGACGTTTCGACCTGAATTACTGGATGAACTGCTGCAAGCGTACAAAACCCCGGAAGACCTCTTAGGCGAGGGTGGGATATTGAAGCAGTTGACGGCTGCTCTAGTCCAGCGGTGTTTGAATGGGGAAATGACTGAGCATCTAGAGCAGTCGTCAACAGCGGTAGAAGCTGACAAACCACGCAACCGTCGCAATGGGCATAGCAAGAAAACGATTAAGGGGGAGTTTGGGGAAGCGGAGATTGCCGTTCCACGCGACCGCAACGGAGAGTTTGAACCCTGCATTGTCAAGAAGCATCAGACTCGCTTTGACGGCTTTGATGACAAAATTATCAGTCTCTATGCCCGTGGGATGAGCGTGCGAGACATCCAGGAGCAATTGCAAGACCTCTATGGAGTCGAAGTGTCATCAGGTCTGATTTCCAAAGTCACTGAGGAGGTCGAAGCAGAACGCAAACTCTGGCAGAATCGCCCATTGGATGCGGTTTATCCCATTCTGTATTTGGATGCCCTGGTCGTCAAAATCCGCCAGGATGGACGAGTCATCAACAAAGCCATTTACCTGGCTTTAGGGGTTAATCTTCAGGGGACTAAGGAACTGTTAGGGATGTGGGTCAGCCAGAATGAATCGGCGAAGTTCTGGTTGTCGATTCTGACCGAACTGCAAACTCGGGGAGTCAAAGATATTTTCATTGCTTGCGTCGATGGACTGACTGGATTCGCTGAGGCGATTGAAGCAGTCTTTCCCAAAACTCGGGTGCAGTTGTGCATTGTTCACATGGTCAGAAACTCTCTGTCCTATGTCTCCTACAAAGACCGTAAGGCAGTCGCTGCTGACCTCAAGACCATTTACACCGCGACCACTCAAGCGCAAGCCGAGCAAAACTTGATGAGCTTTGCCCAAACCTGGGATCATCGCTATCCCACCATTAGCAAGTCCTGGTTCAACCATTGGGAAAGACTGTCCACCTTTTTTGCTTTCCCTGATGAGATTCGTCGCGTCATCTATACCACCAATGCCATTGAGTCCATCAATATGACGCTCAGAAAAGTCCTTAAAAACCATCGGGCTTTCCCCACCGACGAAGCCGCGCTCAAGGTCGTTTACTTGGCTATGCTCAATATTTCTAAAAAGTGGACGATGCCCATTCAAAATTGGAAACCTGCTCTCAATCGCTTCGCTATTGAATTTGGCGATCGCTTTCCTCACTAACTCTTACCCTTGACACAAAACTATTGACATACTCTATTGCGATTCAGGATTCAGAGCAGCCTGACAGTGGGTTAAGCGCTCGATAGCGAATTGGCTTGAGTCATGCCAACTAGTTCTGCTTGCAATTGGGATAGTCCAAGTTCACGCCAACGCGCCAACTCAGCCAGGAGATGATCTAAGGTGAACCTTTCAAAGCGTGTGTTGAGGGTAGCCAGGACGCTCATGATAATGCTGCGACGCCCAGCCCTTGGGTTTTGCTGGTGCGTCCACCCTTTCGCACCTCGGCTTCACGGCGCAGATTGCGCTCAGAGCGATTGTTGGTCGGTTCGACTTGAGGATTGGCAACGAACACAAACAGCGCACCGATGCCCTTGATTAACTCCTGCTGAAGTCGAATGAAGGTTTGTTCGTGAATGGGCATCGTCTCCGGTTCAACCGTCTCCTGCCAACGAGTACAAAGCTGACCTAGACGAGCTTGCAGACGTTCAACTTTTTGCCCTCGACCCACCGTCAGACGCTGATCCTTCTGCCAACGCACTGCTTGTTGATACAGCTCATAGAGGTCATCGAAAAACTGACGATAGTGCTCTTCATGGGGATGCTGAAGCATTAACTTAATCGCTTTGCGCAATAGATGGGCTCAACACAGTTGATGCTCACTAAAGAGATATTTGTAAGCCGCATAGTCATCACTGACCCTAATGCCACGAAACTGCTCTCCCAAAATTGCCTGTGCTTCGGCTTTCCCTCGTCCCACCCCACAGCGGAACAACACATGCATCGCAGTGGAAAACACCCAGGTATAACAGGTCTGTTTTCCCACCTGCCAACCCGTCTCATCGACATAAATCACCAGTTGCTGAGCCAGTAATTCGGCTATCGTGTCGTACTCTTGCTGCCAATCTGTACTCAATTGATTCAACAGCGCATTGGCTTGCGATTTACTTAAGTTTAAGCCTGTGAAAAAGGTCATCACTTCACAGACATGGTCCAGGGAAATCCCAATCCAGTAGTGTAAAAAAGCCACGGTCAAGATGATTTCGATGCCATATTCACTGCGACTATTCCGTAGCCCGCTAATCGTTGGCAGTTCTGTTGCCATCGGCAAACCATAGATGTGGTAGCACACATACTCGGCTCGACCCGATATTAGCCGCCATGCGGATTGTTGTCGCTGTTCAATACATGCCGATTTCGCCACACCCACCGGATAGATATCAACGTCGTAGCTCACCCACTCGAGCTTTGCATCTTGCGCCCGTTGTCCCGTTGATTGTCGTCCCCGTTTCCCTTTGCCCTTTTGTTTGTCAACGCTATAGTTCTCTTTGAACTGGGGCGCTTTTGCCTCCTTGGAGGCACCCTGCCGATGTAACACCTCTTTCAGCTGTTTGTTTTCTGCTTCCAGTTCTTGATTTCGGGCTTCCAGTTCTTGATTTCGCTGCTCTAACTCTT
>DATNOY010000598.1:0-7064 GCA_036703495.1 Coleofasciculaceae cyanobacterium | reverse complement strand
GCCGATCTTGATGTTTTGGGGAACGCGCGATCGCGTGATTCCCATTAGCCGCGGGCGACAGTTGTCTGCGCTCAATCCGCAGATCAAGTTCGTCGAGATTCCCGATGCGGGACACTGTCCGTATGACGAATGTGCGGAATCGGTTAATGCCCAAATTCTAAAATGGCTGCGAACCGGGGAGGTGTGAAGGCTACCTTTATAGCAGTGTGCATTCGGCTAGAACCAGAATATTTTTTGAAAGCTTGGCGAAACGGGGCTTTCAAAAAATATTCTGGACTTGACTCCGTTGAAAATTGCTATAGATTACACTTGATGGACTCAAATACTGTGGCTGCATTGTCCCTGGCGTGTTTTCCTGCCGTCGAAACGATCGCCACATGATCCTCTCCCTCTAACGTGACCTGAGCTTCGTAGCGGACGGCCGGTACAGGCTGCGTTCCGGCAGTCAGGGTGAGGTTACCTTCTTCAATTTTGACAGGAGCGATCGCCCCACAAAACGGCTTTTCTTCGGTGCGGCTGGCCGTAACCTGAAAGGCATCGGGCGTTTGGTTGGAGAAGGAAAATCCTGAAAACAGGAATTCACTGCCCAAATCTGTCTCTACGTCTGAGCCAGACTGAATCGGCACTCGCGCAATCAGCAGTTCCACTTCCGGCAAGGTTACAGGCGCTGCATCTGGCAAGGGCGGCTTAGTCTGAAGTAAAGCGGTGCTGCCAATGACGGCAGCCTTGCCTCCCCCCAGGTTGGTGCCAAATAGCCCTTTAGAACCGCCTGGAATGGTATAGCTGGCCATGCTACGGGCGATCGCTTCTGCGCGTTCTGGGTCAAAGGCATTGTTTAAGGCTTTAATCCCTAGCCCGGCTGCGCCAATGGCGATCAGCAAGATTCCGGCGGTGGCGATGGCGATGCCTTCCCAGATGCTGACGCGGTATTGGGGAATGGAGGGGAGGGAGTTGGACATGGGAGAAGAGGGGAATGGGGAGTTGGGCGATGGGTAGGCAAAGCATTCGGTCAGCGATGCTGGCAAGACCTAAGGTTTATCTGCCGAATGTTTTGCCCTTACTCTGTTATATCTTCCTCGTCTTTGACTTCGTTTACCCAAACTTTCATCTCTAGAAGCTGCATCGGCCCAAACTGGGTAGAAAGGGCAACATCGGCTGCATCTCGGCCGTAGGCAATGGTGATGCGGTTGCCGCGCGGCTGGGCTTGAGTGGCGTCAAAGGTGTACCAGCGATCGCCAACATAGGTTTCAAACCAGGCATGCAGATCCATCGGGTCTAGCTGATACAGATAGCCGACTACCATGCGGGACGGTAGGTTGAGGCTGCGGCAGAGGGCAATACCCAGGTGCGCAAAGTCTCGGCAAACGCCCACTCGATGCTGGGCTGTGTCAAGGGCTGCGGTTGAGGCATTGCTAGTGCCATATTCATACTTAATATTTTGATGAATCCAGCTGCGAATGGCTTCTGCCTGGTCGTAGCCGGGGGGGGTATCTCCGACAATTTCGATCGCTAAGTCTCCTAGCTGATCGGATTGGCAATAGCGGCTGGGCAATAGAAACTGCAGTACGGTTTCGGGCAGTAACTCGACCGGAACATAGGGTGCGCCCGGTTCTACATCAATTTCGGCTGCCGTTTCGACACAAGCCGTAGTTTGAATTTGAAAGCTGCCGGGTTGTACCACCAGCCGCTGGCACAAATTGCCATAGCCATCGGTGTATTCCACCACCGGCACACTAGGCGTTAGCAGATATTCCTCGCTGACGATCCATTGTCCAGAGCCGCTGCGGGGTCTGAGGACAAAAATGACGGGAGTGGGCGCGCTGGCCTCAAACGAAAGCTGACATCCGGCCTGTAGTCGCATCCTGAACTCCAAAAAACTTGATATAGATTGAAATACCAAATTCAGCCTAAGGAAACTATCGCGATCGCTACAACCCCCTGAAGCAATACGCCTGACCCGTTGGATCGGACTGGATGCTATGCCTGTACCATCAACCTGTTCGGATTTCCCCCCTCACCCGAATTAGCACTCGCCGCTTGAGAGTGCTAAATTCATACATTGGAGAGATATGAGCTAAAAATATGTCCAAATTTGTTGTCTTTGACGAAGAAGCGCGTCAGTCATTGGAGCGAGGTGTCAATGCACTGGCAGACGCGGTGCGAATTACGCTAGGGCCCAAGGGACGAAATGTGGTGCTGGAAGCCAAGTATGGTGCTCCTCAAATCGTAAATGATGGTGTGACGATCGCCAAAGAAATTGAGCTGGAAGATCCTCTGGAAAATACTGGGGCACGCTTAATTCAGGAAGTTGCTTCCAAAACTAAGGATTTAGCTGGGGATGGCACAACCACTGCAACGGTATTGGCACAAGCTCTGATCCGGGAAGGTTTAAAGAACGTAGCAGCTGGCACCAATCCGGTGAGCTTGCGGCGCGGCATTGAAAAGGCAGTCATCTTCATCCTGGATGAAATTGCGGCAGTGGCGAAGCCGGTAGAAGGCAATGCGATCGCTCAAGTGGCGGCGGTGGCAGCAGGCAGCGATCCCGAAGTGGGCAATATGGTTGCCGAGGCGATGGCTAAGGTTGGCAAAGACGGCGTGATTACGGTGGAAGAGTCGAAGTCGCTCTACACCGAAATGGAGCTAGTCGAAGGGATGCAGTTCGATCGCGGCTATGTCTCTCCTTACTTTGTTACCGATACCGATCGGATGATTTGCGAACTGGAAAATCCGCTACTGCTGCTGACAACTGAGAAGATCACCAGCATTCAGGATCTCGTGCCTGTACTAGAAAAAGTGGCTCGTGCCGGTCAGCCGTTGGTGATCATCCCTGAAGATATTGAGGGCGAAGCGCTGGCCACGTTGGTGGTCAACCGTCTGCGCGGCGTACTCAACATTGCAGCAGTCAAAGCGCCCTCGTTTGGCGAACGCCGCAAAGCCTTTATGCAAGACATTGCTGTGCTCACAGGCGGTCAGCTGATTTCTCAAGAGATTGGGCTGGGTTTGGATGGTGTGACGCTGGAAACGTTGGGCAAGGCTCGCAAAATCACGATCACCAAAGATCTGACCACCATTGTGGCCGAAGCCCCCGACAAGGTGGCGTTGGAAAAACGCATTGCTCAAATCCGCCGAGAGCTAGCCGAAACCGATTCTGAGTACGATACTGAAAAGCTGCAAGAGCGCCTGGCCCGTCTGGTAGGTGGAGTAGCGGTGATCAAAGTAGGTGCGGCGACTGAGACTGAACTGAAAGATCGGAAGCTGCGCCTGGAAGATGCGCTCAACGCGACCAAAGCGGCCGTTGCCGAAGGGATTGTACCGGGTGGTGGCGCAACGCTGCTGCATTTGGCGCAGAAGCTGCATCAGCTGAAGCCCAGCCTCAGCGTTGAGGAGCAAATTGGCGTGGATATTGTGACGCGGGCGCTGGAAGCTCCGCTACGGCAGATTGCCGACAATGCCGGAGCCGAAGGTTCAGTCATCGTCGAAAAAGTTAAGGCTCTAGACTTCAACTTTGGCTACAATGCGCTCACGGATACCTACGAAGACTTGATCGCAGCGGGCATTATTGATCCGGCTAAGGTAGTGCGATCGGCTCTGCAAGATGCAGCCTCGATCGCAGGTATGGTGATCACCACAGAAGTGCTGGTGGTTGAGAAGCCGGTGAAGGAAGCTGCGGGTGGTGCGCCTGACATGGGCGGCATGGGTGGCATGGGCGGCATGGGCGGTATGGGTGGCATGGGCATGGGTGGTATGGGCGGCATGGGCGGCATGATGGGCATGTAGGCTGCTGCCTAGTTCGCCACTGTCTACCCATAAACCTGTCTATTCATAAACCTGTTTATCCATAAACACTTGGCTCCTCGATTGTTCAGGCGATCGGGGAGCTTTAGAATTTGGTGGCTTAATTGTGTCCCGATGTGTCCTGCCACTTTTGCCTGCGGATGCTTGAGCTCACCAACCCTGTTCTGCATGCCCACCGCAAAGATTAATAAAGTCCGGATTTTCTAATAGAACTTCCGCAAAGAAGAATAAGAGTCTGCAGCCGCCTCAAGAAATTGGGGTGACGCATCTTGAAAGTTCAGTTTTAAAGTTCAGTGAATAGGGGTGGATAAGAATCCACTGAGTCTAGATGTCTGATTGGTTAAACAGGCGGGGCTAGGTATCTTGAAAACGGCAGTTTATGCCGCATGGCTGACCTGTTTTGGAGAACTGCCCATCCTAAAGGTGTCAGTAAGCTAATTCTGAAAAGTTGATTTTGAGGTGCTTTTAGAAGAGTCCAGTTTACAAATTAAATTGGCCCACAGACTACAGCAATCCATCTAGATAAATGTGAGTTTGGAGCAAGAGGGGAAGGAATGAAAGTTCTTGATCTGGTGAGAGAATTTAAGCATAAAGCACACAAACGTGTGTTACATAATGAGTCTCCGAAATGGCTCACCTCTCCGCTATATGCAGAAAAATTTAATGCTAAATGGCACAAAGTCTATGAGCGGATGCCAAATAAGCGACCACCTCCAATCTATTACGGAGCACTGGTAGCAGAAAACTTACAAGCAAGGGTAGACAATGAATTGCCTGAGACAGGTGTACTTGAGTTAAATAATGCTCGCTTGTATGGAGATAGTGCTTGGATATTTAGCAAGGAAGGCTATCTTTTGGCAGATCACTCCTGGTATGGACGGCACGTCAATGAAATGAGAAATGTACCCAGGTTTCTGCCAAAAGGTAGGCGTTTAGAAGGGGTATGCCTGACACTCGTCAGTGATTTTGCCACAGATAGTTATGCACATTTTTTGTTGGACTCTATTAGCCGTTTAGATCTCTTCTATAAGGCAGGGTTTAGGCTATCAGAGATTGACCATATTCTCTGTCCAAAACCTCCTTCAAAAACTGCGCAGCGCTTATTTGATCAATTAGGGATCCCAAGTAGCAAATGTGTTTGGGCTAACGAAAATAAAGGTAGTGTCATACATATTGAGAAGCTCCTAGCTCCGACCTTTCCGGGTACTCGGCGAAACTATCCCAACTGGTTACCTACCTTTTTGCAACAGGAGTTCCTAACATCGCCTCCTGCCCCCAGTCGCAGACTCTACATTTCTCGGGCAGGCTGTCGGCGCAATGTTGTTAATGAAGAAGCAATCACGCGTATCTTGATCAACTATGACTTTGAGATCTACGATCCTGCACAGCACGAAAACCAACCGGATGATTTTGCTGAAGCTGCAGTAATTGTGGCCCCTCATGGAGGAGGACTATCAAATTTAGCTTTTTGTCAGCCAGGTACAAAAGTTCTGGAACTGATCCCTACCGATCATGTCTACCCGTACTATTACACCTTATCTGATGCGGCTGGGTTAGAGTACGGATGCATTATTGGACAGAGCACGCATGAACGAGGTCAAGATGCCTGGGGTCCAAGTTCCTACAACTTTTATGTAAACGAAGATGAATTTGAGAGTGCTTTAGCCCGTATTACATCTAGCAGCTAAGCTGAGTTGCGCGATCTTGGGACAGCGGTGGGCCAAAATTCAGGTAAGGGCGGGGCATTGTTTCCCGCAAGGTATGCCCCGCCCTTTCAGGGGTATCGCTGCTACCCCAACTAAACGATCGCCCCTTCCTGTAAATACCCGGCGGCCACGCACTCTTCGATCACCTGTTCTACAAAGTTCCAGAGTTCTGGTGTGCCTTCAGCCACAGGCTGCATCCGATGCAACACCCGATCGCGGGTGATACCATGTAGCTTCCAGGTGCCGCCCTGGGTTTGTTGATTGAGCAGCATGGGCTCAATTCGGTCTAGGGCAGCAGCAAATTTGGCGGTTGGGGTTGCTACGGCTTCAAATTCGTCCCAGAGCGATCGCATTTCCTGTGCCAAATCTTCGGGCAACAGTCCAAAAATCCGATCAGCCGCCTGCTGTTCGCGCTCGGCTTTGTTGGCATTGCCCTGCACGTCATAACAAAAGGTGTCACCCGCGTCGATCTCTACAAGGTCATGGATTAGCAACATTTGAATCGATCGCAATTGATTGACGCCAGGCAGCGCATATTCGGCTAAGACGGAGGCCATGATCGCCAGATGCCAGGAATGTTCGGCGCTGTTTTCCCGCCGCGAGCCGCCGGTAATTAACGACTGCCGCAAGATTTGCTTGAGGCGATCGATTTCGAGAATGAACTGAATTTGCTGGGCGAGGCGATCGGTGTACACGCAGGCTCCTGTCTCAGGGTATAGGGTTGGCAAAGAGTCAGCTGAAGAGCGACCCGATTCTGTTTTACCGCATTCCCCGATCTTTCTGTAGAGATAACCGATCGCCTGACTGCTGACGCACTAGATTAAAATGTGGCTATACGGGCAAGCGGCTTTGAACTTGGGGTTCAGCCCGATCAGAGCCAATGTTTAAAAGACAATAGCAAGCAAAGACGATCACAAGCGGATTGGGGACAATGGGATTCTTTGATTCAGAAGTAGTTCAAGAAGAAGCTAAAAAACTGTTTGAAGACTACCAATCCATGATGCGGTTGGGGTCGGATTATGGGAAGTTCGATCGTGAAGGCAAAAAGCTTTACATCGAGCAAATGGAATCGGTGATGGAGCGCTACCGCATCTTTATGAAACGGGCTGAGCTATCAGAAGATTTCATGGCGCAAATGAGTATTGAGCAGCTTAAAACGCAACTCAGCCAGTTTGGGGTATCGCTTCAGCAAATGTTTGACCAAACTACCCTGACCCTAGAGCGGATGAAAGCGGAGCTAGACCGACAAAAGTAGGGCTGCTTAGATTAGGTAACTATTAGAGGTTAGGTAACCACTAGAGGTTAGACACTTATTACTCCGGCAACATTTGAGAATACTTAAGCCCTAAGGGCTTGATTGTGAGGTGCGCTCGAAGCGCACCTCACAATCAAGCCTATTAAATTGCCAAGGTAATATTAGGGGTGCGGGAAGTCAGAGGTGGGTCTAAAGGTTTCAACCGGGACGCCATCCAGCGCTTTGTTCATAAAGTTTCGCCAGATTGGAGCCACGTAGCTGCCACCCGTCGCCCCTACCCCAATCGGGCTATAGTCGTCATTTCCTAC
>DATNOY010000597.1:0-5809 GCA_036703495.1 Coleofasciculaceae cyanobacterium | reverse complement strand
CCGCCACCGCCTTTTCCACCTACACCGCCGCCCAGTTTGCCCCCGCCCAGCCGAAGAGACTCGTTGCCATTGCCGCCAATCACCTGGTTATTGCTGAAGGTGACATTGTCAACAGTGACATTGCCGTCATAGACAAACAAGCCACCGCCCATACCAGCGCCGCCAGCGCCGCCCGTCGAACCTGACGATCGCCCTTTGTCGATCGTCATATTGCTAAAGCTGACCGTACCAGAGCGCACAAAGAAGGGGCGTGCTAGGTTTTCGCCACTGACCGTGTGGTTATTGCCCACGATACTGATGTTGCTGTTGATGACCGGCTCTGTAAAGCCGGTCAGTTTGACATCTGTCCCAATCTGGATAGTGTCATCTTCAGGCGTGGCATTGGCTTGATTGATCGCCCAACTGAGCGTCCCTACTGTGCCGCCAGTGCCGTCATCATTGGTGACAGAGACGTTGAGAACGGACAATACATCTTTATAAGCAGCAGTATGTTTGACTGCCAAGCCTGATTCGATCGCACCGCTTGCCACTTCCAGCGTCCAGTCTCCTCCCTGGGCAGCATTTCCCGTTAAGTCATTGCTGGCTGCCACATCTGCTCCCGTCAACTGACTGAGGCGATCGACAAAGTTTTTGCCCTGTTCCCCAGATCCCACATTGCAACCCAGGAGCAAAATATCGCCGCTGTCTTTCAGGGCATTGCCCCATTGCCGAACACTGTCGCGGTAGGTTTCCAAACTCGCTGCATCCACCCAATCTGAGCCGAGTTGCAGCCCACCCTGGCTACCGTGGGAGAGGATTTGAATAGAGTCCAAATTTTGTTCAGTGGACAGCGCCTCTTGAATTTGAGCTATACCACTACGGGTTGAATCCAGATAGACGACCCGCACCTGCGGATCGAGTCCATCCAGCAGAATAGAACTGTTGGGAACCAGAGCATCAACAAAGAGAAGGGTGCTTGCCATAAATATCGTTCCAGTAAAAGCTAATAGATCAGAGAAATAGAGCTTGACAAAAACATAAACCCCCCAAAAGATGCCTTCCCCGAATCGAAAACCTCCCTGCGGCATGACAATTGGCCAGCTGAGAGTTATACGGGTGCGGCTCTACGTCCTGATCAGTGAAGCAACGTAATACTTCAGTAAATTCCCGTAACATCCATTACATTTTATTGATGAGGCGATCGGGTAATTCCTTAAAAAACTTAATCAACTCTTGCTTAAGCACAATCAATGCAGTCCTAACTAGCGGATTGTCCCTACCGCCAAGAAAACGTGCCCGATTTAATGAACTGAGGTGGGGGCGTCGGCTGAGGCAAAGGATGCGGTGAGGCAGGCTGAGTGATATCTCGACCAATCAGCCGCTGCGCCAAAGAGACAAGGCGATGCGCCTGACGGAACTGGTGAGCCGTCATGCCATAACAGTGCAAATCGACAAATTTTTCGGTGCTGCGATCGAACACATGCTCCACCAAAACCCCTTCCAGTAAAAACCCTAGACTGGTCAGCCCTTTTTGGGCCGGCTGGTTGTAAGCATAGGTATAGGCATACACCCGATTCAAGGCATAGGCATTAAAGGCCAAATCCAGAGTCATCAGGCTGGCTTCCAGTCCATAGCTGGCGTGGCGATGGGCCGTATCAAATAGCCCAATTAGAAACTCAGCGCGGCGATGCAGAGCCGCATAATCCGACAACACCACCAGTCCGACCGGGCCATGCTGATGATGCACAATCATTAGCTCTAAGTAACCCAGGCTATCGGGGGGCTGTTGGTGTAAGGTTTCCAGGCGCGATCGCACCTCATCGACATCTGCCGGACGGTCATTCAGCCGAAACAGCTGCATAAACTCCAAATTTTGATAAGCCCGGCGAAATAGCAGCGGTGCATCCTCCGGAACGGTACGGCGAAGAGACAGCGATCGCCCTCGATGCAAAATGGGTGCAGACACAGACATGATCAAAGCTCCCCCATTCAAGCGCCCAACAGTCCAGGATAAAACAGTTCATAAAACCAGCGGAAATTGCGGTGCAGCGAGGCAGTAATCCGGGGTGGCACCCCATGGGGGGGATGCGGCTCGATCGCGGAACGCAGCTGATGCGGATATTTGTAGCGGTAGTGGCTATCGCTTTCGGTGGGATAGACGCTAAGCTGCTGCGGATCAAAGTCAACAGACGGCAATCCTAACCAGGCATAAACCCCCTGCATCGCCTCTTGAGGGTCGCTGATCAGATGCTCATAGACGACATAGTACAGACGCGATTGCAGGTCTGCCTCTCGGTCTTGGATGGCTTCCAGTGATCGCAACGGCCCGCCAATCACACCATCGGCAGCAAATAGGCGATCGGCCCGATCGATCGGGGTAAGCTGCGCCAAATGATCCGAAAAATCAAACAGCAAGGTTTGGCGATGCTGAGTTTCAATCGACCCCCAAATTTGACCTAACTCGCGTACACAGACCAAGAGGCGGCACTCTGGATCAAGCAAGTGCAGCAGTTCCAGGTGATGCATCCAGGCGCGGTTTTTATCGACGACCCAATCCTGCGGTGCTTCGGCAAACCAGCCGTTGATCCATCCCTGAAATGCTGAAAGCAAGCGTCGATGGACTTTGGCAGCGTCTAGATCCATCTGAGCCAGTAAAAACGGATCATCACTCAAGCTTTTTCGCAACCCCACCAGCGTGGGGCAAAGGGGCGAACTCTGCCCCGGACTATGGAGGTGAGGATGCTGCGCTAAGAGTTGGCAGAGTAAGGTAGATCCGGCACGGGGTAGACCTGTCACGCAAATCAAGTGTTTGGTCAGCACAGAATGAGGCTTGCTCCATCAGATGAATGGCATCCCAAATCAGGATGCGTCTTTCTTTGTAATCCAATCTCTTCCAGTCTTTACCGGAATGATTGTGATTCGTTACAAGGGAACGGGTAGAAGTGAACCGTGACGATCCAACCCTGCGCCATCTAAACCTGCACGATTCAACCCTGCACCTGATGTTGCGAGTCGCCCAACCTCTACTTCCGAAAATGGCTAGCGATCGCCTCTCCCCGTCTTTATGCTATAGAGGCAGATTTCGATCGGCTCCCATGATGCAAACGCTTGACCCGTTGGTGTACTACCGAGTGTTTCAAACCAAAGACATCCGGTTTGATGGACAGGTGTTTATCGCTGTCCGCAGTACGGGCATCTATTGCCGGCCCATCTGTCCGGCTAATACCCCTAAGCCAGAAAACTGCATGTTTTATCCCAGCGCGGCGGCCGCCCAGAGTGCCGGGTTTCGCCCCTGTCTACGCTGCCGTCCAGAATTGTCGCCTCGGCTGTTCAGCTATGTGGGAACCGCTTCTACCGTATCGCGAGCGCTGCGGCTCATTGCAGAAGGCGCACTGGATCAGGGCACGGTAGCGGCGTTGGCCGCCAGGTTGGGCATCAGCGATCGCCATCTGCGCCAGCTGTTTCAACAGCATTTAGGCACCTCGCCGCTCGCGATTGCTCAAACCCGACGGCTGCAGTTTGCCAAACAGTTGATCGATGAAACGCCAATGCCCATGACTGATGTGGCCATCGCTGCCGGATTTGCCAGCATTCGTCGGTTTAATGACGTCTTGGTGAAAACCTATGGGCGATCGCCTTCTGAGCTGCGCCGACAGACTGTTTCAACCGGCGAAACCTCACCCAGCATTACCCTAAAGCTGCCCTTCAGCCCGCCTTATGACTGGACAGCCCTGCTGCAATTTCTCAGTCCCAGAGCTATACCCGGCGTCGAAGTAGCCCGTCCAGAAGGGTATCAACGGGCGATCGCCCTGGATGGACAGCAGGGTTGGATTAAAGTGCATCCGGTGGCAGGGCAGAACTACCTGGTAGCCCAGATTCAGTTTCCCAAAATGGCGCGGCTGGCTCACATTGTGGAGCGGCTGCGCGGCATGTTTGACTTGAGTGCCAACACGGCAGACATTTCTGGCCAGTTTCAAGCAGATCCAATTTTGTCCCGCATTGTGGGACTGCAGCCCGGTCTACGGATTCCAGGAGCCTGGGATGCTTTTGAGTTGTCCGTTCGGGCGATTTTGGGACAGCAAGTCAGTGTGGCAGCCGCCACCACGTTAGCCGGTCGTTTGGTTGCCGCCTATGGCGAACCCTTGCAGATTGCCGCACCCGATCCCCAGCTGCGCTTCGTCTTTCCCCCTCCAGACGTATTGGCAGCAGCAGATTTAACCCCCTTAGGCATTGCCAAACCCAGAGCCAAGGCGATCGCGGCTCTAGCGACTGCCGCCCAAGATCCCCAGTTCTTTTCCCAGTTCCACAGCCTGGAAGCGGCCGTCCAACAGCTCTGCCAACTGCCCGGCATTGGCGAATGGACGGCCCACTACATTGCCATGCGAGCCCTACGCGAACCCGATGCCTTTCCGACAGGCGACTTGGGGCTATTGCGATCGATGGCGGCGATCGGCTATCCCGTCACCAAGGCACAACTGGCAGAACACGCTCAAGCCTGGCGTCCCTGGCGAGCCTATGCAGCCCTGCATTTGTGGTCGGTTCATCCCACGGTGTTAGCAAAATCCCCTGTGGAGCAACCTCTGTCTGCGGCCAGTTGAGCCTGCCCAAAATCAAGACTGACCAAAACTTGAGAACGCCTTGAGAACGCCTTGAGAACACTCTAAAAACACTTTGAGAACACCTTGAGAACACGATGATTGAACTTTTATTGGATACAGTAGATTCCGAAATCGGGCAGATTTTGCTCGTTACCGATGGTCAAGCCCTATACGCATTGGACTTTGCAGATTATCAGTCGCGCATGATGCAACTGCTGCAGAAGCGATATGGTGCAGTTCGCCTTTTAGAACAGCCCGATCATGCTTTTAACAAAACACTGCGTCAACGCCTTCAGGCTTATCTAGCGGGCGATCGCCACAGTTTGGACGAGATTCCGGTTAATACGGGCGGTACACCGTTTCAACAGCAGGTGTGGCTGGGACTGCGGTCAATTGCTCCTGGAACCGTCATCACCTACGGCGAATTTGCCGCCAAACTGGGCAAACCCACGGCTTGCCGGGCAGTCGGCATGACCAATTCCCTCAATCCGGTGGCGATCGTTCTGCCCTGCCACCGGGTGATCGGCGCAAAAGGCAACCTCACGGGCTATGCCGGAGGACTAGAGCGCAAACGCTGGTTGCTGCAGCATGAAGGGGTAGCTCTGGCTGGGTTCAATCTGTCTGATCAGACCCACCTCCAGAAGATGTTGCCTATCTAAGATGATGAAAACTCCATCGGTCTCTCCACCCTCCCCGATGCGATCGCTGGAATGGATACTTTTATTGCTGCTCTCAATTATCTGAGGCAGTTCCTTCTTTTTTAGCAAGATTATTTTGCGCGATCTTCATTCAGGGCTGCCAGCACCGCCTTGGGCGACAGCTTATCCTTAAACCAAATGATACGGGCCGGTGTATCCGCCACCTTAACACCAGCCTTTTCTAAATTCAGCCGTTCTGAGATGGCTAAAATCAAGTTATCGCAGCCCGACTGCCGCACTTGGGAGAATTTTTTGCGCAGATATTCTGGTCGCCAATAGCCAACAATTTCCAGCAAAAACCATCGCCCATCCGGGTGTACTAATCGAAAATCTGGGATCATCACACTCCCTGGAATCGGCAACAGATCCACTTCCCGCTCCAGTATCCAGTCCGAGTGAGAGGCAGCCCAACGCTCACTAAACGCAGCCTCCAACATACTGTCATAGGGCTTGCCGGGTGGATAGTGGCTCACCAATCCACAGCCTGATGCCAACGTGAACCGGCGCAGCTTCTCAGTTTTGGTGTAGGGGTCT
>DATNOY010000596.1:0-6221 GCA_036703495.1 Coleofasciculaceae cyanobacterium | reverse complement strand
GGCTGTTAAGGTTGATCCCAACAATCCTAACCGTCAGATTACGCTGCTGCGAGGCGATTCTGCTGAGGCGCTGTTTAGCGAACGCCAGTTAGTTTCTACGGTAATTGGTCGCAGTACAGCTGCACCCACGCCTGACCAATTCATTACCAGCGAAGTCTTTCAGCAAGAGTTTCGGGGCACGCCGCAACTTTACTTCAATGAGGTCGAAAATACGACGTCCTACCTGCGCCAGGATGCGGATTCTGCCGATGCCCCCGCCATCACCGCAGAGCAAGTCACGGCGATTTATCTCTCTCCCCAAGATCCAGATTATTTTGCCAGCATTCCCAACGGCAGCTTTTTGGGTGAGCCTCAGCCTGTAGCGCTGTATCGTTATCGGTTGGAGTTTGTCAGAGAAGCAGCAGAGTAGCCAAAAGCCAAAACGAGACAGGAACTTGGCGTCTTTTGCCACAGCCCTTAAGGGCAGGGAGGGCCCGGATCTCCTCTCTGTTAGGAGATTTAACAAGTAGACAATGAAAAAAGTGCCGGAGTGACAAGGCTTTGTCTACAACGGCACTGAATGGGTTAAATAATGAGTGAAGCAATAGCTAACGAGCATGGAGGGATTCGAACCCCCGACCCTCAGGACCGGAACCTGATGCTCTATCCACTGAGCTACATGCCCTCGTTTGCCTTACGCACTATGTTTGCTTTATGCACTATGAGAGTATAGCAGATATCGATCGCCATCAGGGATGACCACCTCAGCAATCATGCCAATTGTCCCTGTTTATCGGCCAACCGGTGGATTCAGCCTGACGGGCGATCGCCCACTAGAATCGCTGAAAACCTTGATAAACTTAGGTTGAGTGGCTACCCATAATTTTTCATGACCCAGACTCCCTATCAGCTTTTGTTTGTTTGTCTTGGCAACATTTGCCGATCGCCCTCTGCCGAAAACATCATGAATCATCTGATTCAGCAAAGGCAGCTGCAGGATCAAATTAGCTGCGATTCTGCCGGGACGGCTAGCTACCATGTGGGCAATCCACCCGATCGCCGGATGACGGCTGCTGCTGCCAAGCGCAATATTATCCTCAAGGGAAGCGCCCGTCAGTTTACGCGGCAGGACTTTGAAGCATTTGATTTGATTCTGGCGATGGACAAAGACAACTATCGCCATATTCTGTCGCTCGATCGCGAAGGGCGCTATGGCGATAAGGTCAAGCTCATGTGCGAGTTCTGTACAACCTATGGCGATCGCGAAGTGCCTGACCCTTATTATGGGGGTGAAGCTGGGTTTGACTATGTAATTGATTTACTGATGGATGCCTGCAACGGGTTATTAACCTATACGCTGCAAGAAATGAAGCTGAACAAGTAAGCCTGGCTCAGCCCTTAGTTGGCGGCCGATTGCCTTTAGCCACCCGGTTACTCTTGCGTTTGCGAACCACCCAGACCCCAAAGGCAATCAGCAGCCCCAGCAGCACGAGTTTAGAAACAGGGGCAAGATACTCGTCTACCTGGTCGTAGTTGTCGCCTAACAGATACCCTGCAAAAGTTAGCAAACTGACCCAGGCTGTGGTTCCCAGCGTGGAGTAAATCAAAAACTGGGACATCGGCATTTTGCTAAAGCCGGCCGGCAGCGAAATCAAGGTGCGGATCCCCGGAACTAACCGACCAAAGAACACCGCTTTGCTGCCATGGCGATAGAACCATCGCTGAGATTTGTTGATTTCTTCGGAAGAGATGCCCAACCACTTGCCATGGCGATCGAGCCATCGTTTGATCTGATCTTCTCCCAAAACTTTGCCCATGTAATACCAGGGAAATGCGCCCAGCATGGTGCCAATCACACCCGCAGCAATTGCAGGAACTAAAGCCATGTCGCCTTTAGCCACGGTGAATCCTGCCAGCGGCATGATCAATTCCGAGGGAATGGGAGGAAACAGATTTTCTAGAAACATGAGTAGCCCAATTCCCAGGTAGCCTAGGGATTGCATTGTGCTTGTAATCCATTCAACCATTGATAGACTTCCTTAAAGGCGCTACAAAAAACCGTCAGCTTTAGCTAGAGTTTCGGGCATCCAGACCCAAAACAGGACGGTTCACCGCTTAGTAAAGCTTAACTTAACACTCCGATGAAGCCATAAAAAAGCAGGGAAAGAAACTTCCCTGCTTTAGCATTGCTATTCATCTATGGCGATCGCCATCGGGATGAGATGTCTTTCTGGATGCAGCAGAGCTTAAGTTCCAGAAGTCCAGGAGTTGGTGTACTCAATCTGCTCAGAGGTGAGCGTATCGATCGCGATCCCCATTGCCTGCAGCTTCAACCGGGCAATTTCTTGATCCACTTCAGTGGGGATGGAGTACAAGCCGGGAGCAAGTTTACCCTTGTTTTTCACCAAATATTCGCAAGCCAATGCCTGGTTAGCAAAGCTCATATCCATCACGGCACTGGGGTGTCCTTCGGCAGCAGCCAGGTTGACCAAGCGACCTTCCCCAATCACGACAACCGATTTGCCGTTGGTGAGGCGATATTCTTCGGTGAAGTTGCGAACTACCTTCACTTCAGAAGCCATTGCCTTCAGTGACTTCAGGTCAATTTCAATATCAAAGTGACCCGAGTTGCAGACAATAGCTCCATCCTTCATGCGTTCAAAATGCTCTTTGCGAATGACATGCTTGTTGCCGGTAACGGTAATAAACACATCGCCCGCCGCCGCTGCTTCTGTCATTGGCAGCACTCGGAAGCCATCCATAGCAGCCTCGATCGCCTTAACCGGATCAATTTCGGTGACAATGACGTTGGCTCCCATGCCGCGGGCCCGCATAGCGGTTCCCTTGCCGCACCAGCCATACCCGGCTACCACAATGGATTTGCCTGCTAGCAGAATGTTGGTAGCGCGGATGATGCCATCCAGAGTGGATTGACCAGTGCCGTAACGGTTGTCAAAGAAATGCTTGGTATCGGCATCGTTGACGTTGACTGCTGGGAAGGTGAGCACACCATCTTTCAGCATGGCTTTCAGGCGGACAATGCCGGTTGTGGTTTCTTCGGTTGTGCCGATCAAATCTGTCAGCAGCTCTTGGCGCTCCTGAATCATAGTGGCAACGACGTCGCTGCCATCATCAATAATAATGTTGGGCTTGTGATCCAGGGCAATGCGGACATGGCGCTGATAGGTATCATTGTCCTCACCCCTAAAGGCATAGACCGCAATCCCGTGATCTGCAACCAAGCTGGCAGCCACATCATCTTGGGTAGACAAAGGATTGCTGGCAATTAAGACAGCATCGGCCCCGCCATTTTTGAGGGCGATCGCCAGATGCGCTGTTTCTGTGGTCACGTGACAGCAGGCAACCAATCGAATTCCTGCCAGGGTTTTCTCTTGAGCAAACCGCTCTTGAATTTGGCGTAAAACGGGCATTTCGCGCCCTGCCCATTCAATCCGCTGTTTCCCTAAAGCAGCGAGAGAAAGATCTTTAACGTCGTATTTTAATTGAGTGGCTACCATGTAGTTCCTGTAATCTATACGTCTGGATAAGCATTAACTAGCTTAACCAGTGACTCCACAAAAGTCGATTTTTTTCGTAGAGTTATAATCCTTTTTCCGGATTCTAGGAAGCATGGACTGTATGTTCAGCCTTATTGATCAGGAAAAAAAGCAGAATGGCGCTGTTCAGGAGTTGCAGATCAACCTAATAGTTCTGCCTAATCGTCCTGCTGAGTGAATGGCGATCGAGCCGGCTCTTGAGAGTCAGGAAAGATCTGAGGAGAAGGATGGGGTTCGATAGATTCGACATTGCAAACGGGATCTGAGGCGGAGGTACGGGTAAAACCTGCCCTAGAATGCGGGATATGGAAACGATCGGATTGAAAAGCTTTATTTTAGAGCAAAATAAATTTGAGAATAAATGGATTCCATAAAACTACGATTCGGATTGTCAGAAATAACTGCAAGAGTCACAAAATAAACGGAAAAGATCTCATTTTTTAGATAAACGAATCACCTTAATATTGAGATTGAAGTAATTGGTTTCTAGAACGTCTCTGGAATCATCTAAAAACTTGATTCTTAAATCCTGTATTAGGCAATACAGATGTAGTGCTGCACTAAACTTACGCTGGCGAGGAAACAGCCGTGGGTGCGTTGGATAGAGCTGCTCCCATTCCCCTTTTGATCTGTAGATTCGCCAGCGATGCTAGAGCTTTTAGACTGTATTGTTCTCCACGGGCCAGAGTTAGAACCCCGGCGCTGCCAGCGCTTTGGGGTAGAAGGCGACACGATCAAGCATCTGGAGCTAGGTGAACATTGTCCAGCGATCGCTCAAGGCACTTTGGTGATCATTCCAGGACTGCACAACTGCCACACGCATATGGGAGATGCTTGTCTGCCTGATGGGGCGACAGGGATGACGCTAGAGGAAGGATTTTTTCGACCTCAGGGCTATAAATATCGAGAGCTGGCTAAGCAGGGAGAACGAGACCACCTCGCTCATATCACGAACCATCTGCGCTATATGGCGCGCACTGGCACAACCACGCATATTGATTTTCGAGAGCAGGGGGTCTACGGTAGCCAGCTCTTGCGTCAAGCTTCCCAGCAAACAGGGGTGCGATCGGTCATTCTGGGACAGTTTGACCATGTACCTTTCACAGCGGCAGACCTGCATCACAATCAGGCAAGTCTGAATGCCGCAGCATTTGCCGAACTGCAAGCCGTCCTAGCCGTGGCTGATGGTTTCTCAGAAAGTACGATGAATGACCTGACCGATCCGGCGTGGAGGCAAATCCGCGAGCTAACGGCGCAAACGGGTCAACTGCGAGCCATCCACTGCCTAGAAAATTCTGGATATCGAGAGGTCAGTTTGGCTGTGACGGGACGAGGGGATTTAGAACGTGCCCTGGATATCTACCAGCCGCATCTGGTCATTCATGCAACGGTTGCCAATCAGGCGGAGATTGATTTGCTGTCGCGCGATCGCACGAATGTGGTGCTCAATCCTCGCGCTAATGCCAATCTGGGTTTGCCACTGCCGCCGATCGCTCCCTTAATCGCATCGCAAGCCAATCTCTTGCTGGGAACGGACAATGGACTGCTCAACAGTCCTAATCTTTTTGCCGAACTAGACTTTACATACAAAGTTGCCAAGAGCCAGTTTGGCAATGCCATTCAGCCTGACCCGACAACAATCCTCAAAATGGCCACCAGCAATATTCGTCCTGTTTTGGGCGGAGATAGCTACGGCTATCTCGAGGCGGGTCTTCCCGCTGACTTTGTGGTGCTTAACTTTACGCAGCCCCATCTTCGCGCCAGTCGGCATTTGATTGCTTCTATTGTGACGCGCGTGACGCCAGAAGATGTGCTGGCCACCGTGCGTCAGGGGCAAACTCTCTACCAGGCTGATCAGTTCTCCTGGGTTTAAAACAGATATCTGGATGGCACCAGTCGTCGCTGCGGGTGGATGAGCTATTCCTTCCCAGGTGGTGGACAGCCCCCCACGGCTAAACACTGCCAAACATCGCCAAGCTTCGTGATTCACGATACCGTTGCTGGTTTGAGGAGGCTTAACAATATTTCTTAGCGAAAGCTTTAGAGTCTTATTGATTAAGGAACATGCTAAATGAGCTTAACTACTGAACCACAAGTTGCTGAGCGATCGTCACAAGCTGGAGAAGACTATCCGCTTGCTTCGGTGCCGCTCTCGGCGCGGCGATCGATCTGGTCATTGGCTCCATTACTGCTTGGCTTTGCTTTTACTTCAACAACGCTGATTGCTGGCGGCCAAATTGGGCCCGCCTTTCGGTTTTTTCCTGATTTAATTGCCATTATTGTCATTGGCAACGTGGTTTTAGGAGCATACTGTGCTGCATTAGGCTACATTGCCTACAAAAGTGGACTCGCCACGGTCCTGATGGCGCGGTTTAGCTTTGGCAACGTCGGCTCCCGGTGGGTCGATTTTATTTTAGGAGCCACTCAGATTGGCTGGTATGCCGTTACAAACGCTTTTGTGGCTCAAGCGCTCAACCAGTTGATTGGCTTACCAGAATCTCTCAATTGGCTAGTCATACTGGTGTTTACCTACGGTTTCTGCGCCACTGCCTATTTTGGCTACACGGCTATGGATTGGTTGAGTCGGTTGGCTGTGCCGGCCATGCTGGTTCTAATCGCAGTGAGCTTGGCGATCGCCGTGGGAGATGGCGGTAGCTTTGCCGAATTGCAGGCGATCGCGCCTAC
>DATNOY010000595.1:0-16057 GCA_036703495.1 Coleofasciculaceae cyanobacterium | reverse complement strand
TGCAGTGCAGCAAGGACAGGAGAAACGGCATTCAACCTTGAGCAGGGGGAGTGACCGCTCCTCCAGCAGGGCATTTCTCCTTACTGTAGTCAAATTTAATCAGGACTCGATAAGCCTTTTTCTTGCCAGTTGCCTGATATTGATGGGATGCAGCAGCTTCTAACGCCTTTTGATTAAACAGGACGACTCCTGATCCCTTGAGGATCTCTGGCTGCACTGGATCGGCTACAACCTTGCCTTGCCCATCGACAACGACCCCGACTACCGCATCTCCAGACAACTCCCGCAAACAGGCCGCCGTTGGATAGGGAACATCGTTAATCTCGACCTGTTCAGCCTTAGTTTTGCCATCATAATCCTCCCCTAACCACTCCACAGCAGCGATTAGCCACTTGTTGTATCGACTGAGGGGCGAGTTTTCTCCACTGCCGGTGGTATCCGTCCCGGTGGCATCAGGAGCTAGTAAAGCCAGCTGTTGGGCAATCTGATTTCGTCTCGCCAGAATTTCATCGTTGAGCGATCGCCGAGGGGGAGTTTGGGAGTTAGCGGCCTGGGGGGATGGGGCAGGCTGTTGTGAAGGGGTAGAGCTAGGATTAATCGCCTGATTGTCTGTCGTTAAACCAGGCTGGGGATTAACCCGGTCATTCGCAGGTTTAGGATCAGGGGTCTGGGCAGGTTTGGGTGGAGCTGGCGGCGTGCTCAGCACAGGCTGCCGCGGGGGTGGAGCTGCAGAATATTGCCGCAGAATATTGGCCAGGTCATCATTAAGGTTAGTAGAGGAGTCTGGGAAAAACGGCCCCGGAGCTGGCGGCACAATAGACGGTAGAGGATTGAGGGAGTAATTGCCTGATGAGGGTAGCGATCGCGAGGCAGGCAAAGGCTGTTGGGCGATTGGCGGCAGCTCTAGAGGCGCGGTAGAAATCTCGGGTAAACGGCTCTGCTCGGCTGGCGTTAGCTCCACTACCCCTACCGATCGCTTAATATCCGGTTCTTTGGCACTCAGCACTGAATTTGGCAGCAGGGGCAAAAGCCCAAACAGCAGGGCATGGGCACCCAGAGAGGCAATGGCCGCAACCGTTGAAGGGTTTTGTAAAAACTGTTGCAGTGTTGGAGGCAGTGCCTTCATCTGTAAAGGTGGCATAAATCCCATCTCATCAACCGCGAGTCTAAAAAATTCTATGAACCAGAGTAGCGAAGTTTGGGCAGGTTGGGTGGCATAGGGTAAAAGATGGATAACCTCGGAACCTGCTGTTCAACTTTCTCGGGTTTTCTCTAAAGATCAGGACAAGGAAACTTTAATAAAAGTTGCAGGAGCCTCTGCTCGATCTAGATTTCATCGCACTTTGTCCCATTGTCTCACTCTCAGGCAGTAGATTAATAGATGCAGTTTTTCCTATCCCAATACTAATCCGAGACATGAGGTGCAGGGCCAGTCAAGCGACACAAGTCAAGCGACACAACGCCTACCCCTCCCGGATCTTATCGGAGTGAGAAATGCTATAGGATAAATTGCTAACGACAGCTTTCCTCAAAGTTTTTCCTCAGAAACTCTTCTAGGACTTCATGATTCTAAAAAGATAAGAGAAGATAATGCTGTTTCGATCATGAATCAAGAGTTTTGTGGTGTAAGCGAGTGAATTCTATACCTCCTTTCGATCTCAACGAACAATTTAAGCTAATTGGCGAAGAAGTGAGTACTGCCACGTTGGAAGTACTGGCCTCAGGGCGGTATATTGGCGGTCCGCCGGTCGAGCAGTTTGAACAACAGTTTGCCGGTTACATTGGCACCCGTGATGCCATTGGCTGCAATTCTGGGACAGATGCGCTCTTTTTAGCGCTGCGATCGCTCGGTATTGGCGCAGGCGATGAGGTGATTACAACCCCGTTCACCTTTATTGCCACCACAGGGGTAATTAGCGCCGTAGGAGCCACCCCTGTTTTTGTCGATATTGATGCCCAAACGTTTAATCTCAATCTTGACCTGCTGGAGGCAGCAATCACCCCTCGCACCAAAGCGATCATTCCGGTTCATTTGTTTGGGCAGCCTGTCGATATGACCCGCTTAATGGCGATCGCCCAGTCTCACAGCCTTTGGGTCATTGAAGATTGTGCCCAGGCGACTGGAGCCACCTGGCAAGGTCAAAAGGTAGGCAGCATTGGACACATTGGCTGTTTTAGCTTTTACCCCACCAAAAATTTGGGTGCTTGTGGCGATGGGGGCGCAGCGACAACCAGCGATCCGGCAATTGCAGACAAACTGCGTATGCTACGAGATCACGGACAAAGGCAGCGCTACACATGTGAGACGATTGGACTGAATAGCCGTCTGGACGCCCTGCAAGCTGCCATTCTCAGTATCAAATTACGCTACTTGGATACCTGGAATGTTCAGCGGCAGGAGATTGCCGATCGCTATCACCGTTTCCTTCAGCCACTACCGGGAATCGCGCTGCCTCAAGAGATTGCTGATGGAGAAAGCGTCTGGAATCAATATACGATTCGTGTGCTGCCTCAGTTACTCTCCGGCGGCTTGCCTACCGCTGCTGGGAACAACCGCGATCAGCTGCGTCACCAGCTTCAGCAGTGCGGCGTTGGCTCGATGGTTTACTATCCTGTGCCTCTGCATCTGCAGCCGGTTTACATTCCCCTGGGCTATCAACCCGGACAGTTTCCCGTTTCTGAGCAAGTTGCCCAAGAGGTCTTGTCGCTGCCGATGTTTCCGGAGCTGTCCCAGACTCAGCAAGAACAGGTGGTCTATACGCTCAAGGATTGCTTGCTGCAAGGAACGAAGGTTTGAAATTGATATAGATTGCGGTAGAGACCCGATCGGGTCTCTACTTTTTTCTTGCGTTATGGTAGTTCATCCAGATGGGATGGGCAGAACAGACGGGGTACGCAGGGAACGCGCCGCCCCTACACACCTGTCCTCATCTGAGTGCGTAGCCCTATATAACTCATCATTTGGGGCGAGGTTGCCCTAACCCGTTGATCATCCCATCGACTGATGCTCTAAACAGGTGAATTTGATGAACTTAGAGGTGGAACTACATGCGGTGAAAAACAATGCGCAAGATAAACATTGGTTTAACGGATGAGCAACGTGAAGGCGTTGTAGAACTTTTGAACAAAGATTTGTCGGATGCCTACCTGCTCCTGATTAAAACGAAGAAATACCACTGGGATGTGATTGGGCCTCAATTCCGCACCCTGCACCAGCTGTGGGAAGAGCAGTATGAAGCTCTGACAGAATCTATCGATAGTGTTGCCGAACGAGTCAGAACCTTAGGCGGCTACCCGGTTGGCACAGCCAAAGGCTTTTTAGAGCTGGCTTCTATCAAAGAGCATGCAGGTGATGTTCCTTCTGCAACCGAAATGGTGGCGAACTTGGTAGAAGATCACGAGCAAGTGATTCGCAATCTCCGAGATCATGTTGATCAGTGCAGCGAAAAATTTAGCGATCAGGGAACGGCTGACTTCTTGACAGGCTTGATGGAAGCCCATGAAGAGATGGCCTGGATGTTGCGCTCCTTCGTTGAAGGGGAATCTGTTAAGGCAGATGGCGTCAAAGCGCCCAATGGTCAACTGAAGACGCCTGTGAATGCGTAGGCTTGCGAAGGCATAAGCTCGAAGGCATAGTTAGTTCCTGTTTCGCAAATAGGGGTGAGGGGATTGTGCTTTCCTCACCTCTACAAGCAAATTATTTAAGAAATTCAACTAGCTCCTGTAGTTTGTCCCAAGCGGCTCCGCTGGCAAGAATATCCTGAGCTAGCGTTACTCCTTTGCGATATGAAGCGATCGCATCTTCTCCGGTCGTATCTGGAAGGGCACCGCCTACCTTCAGCGCCAAGGCTGCATTAAGAGCGACCACATCTTTTTGAGCCTGCGTCCCTTTGCCTTGCAAGACATTGCGTAAGGTTTCGGCATTTTCTGCGACTTCCCCCCCTCTGAGGGCGCTAGTTGGCGCAAACGTTAAGCCCAAGGCTCTAGGATCAAGCGCCACTGACTGAATCTGCCCGTTGGATAAAACTGCCAAGTCTGTCACATCTGCCAAGCCTGCTTCATCCAGTCGTTCTCGACCATGTAAAACGATCGCTTCCGATCTTCCCAGTTGATGGAGAGCTTGAGCGATCGTTTCTACAAGGGATGCATCAAACACCCCCATGACCTGTCCTGTCAGTGGCAGGGGATTCACCAGCGGCCCCAATAAATTGAACACCGTTCTCACCTTCAAGGCTGTGCGCAGGGGAGCTACATGTTTCATGGCAGGATGCCAGCCCGGTGCAAACAGAAACGTAATCCCGACTTCTGCTACAGCTGCCTGAATCCGATCTGGATCAACGCTCAGATGAATGCCCAACGCCTCCAGCACATCTGCTGACCCGACTTTGCTAGAGGCAGCCCGGTTGCCATGTTTAGCCACTGCTACGCCTGCGGCGGCCGCCACAAATGCAGTAGTTGTAGAAATATTAAACGTAGAAGCGCGATCGCCGCCCGTGCCGCAGGTGTCAATCAGCGGAGCAGGTAGGGTGATCATCGCGGTTTTGCTAGCCAAAGATTGAGATTGCAAAACCTGCGCCATCCCTGCTAGTTCGCTGGCCGAAACCCCTTTTGCTTGGATTGCTGCCAAAATCGCGCCCGATACCACTGGCGAAATGGCTTCGGACAGCCAGCCCTGCATCAGCTTGGCAGCTTGACTCATGTCAAGAGATTGCCGGTCGAGCAGCTGCTGCAACAGCGATGACCAATCTTGCTCAAGTGCGGCTTCCGGAGTAAGGGTTAGAGCAGGGGTTGAGGGATTCATAGGATGACGGGAAAACATGCTGAACGGCAGGATCGGTTTGGCTACATGAGAAACCTTGTCTGGGGAATTATACGGTTTTCAAGGTCCCCTATGGCAGAGCAATAGCAAAATCATGACAATTTCTTACCCCCTTTCTGGACAACCCTTCTAGACAACTATGTCGCCATACTCACCGGATTGAGATAAATGAAGGCTTCGACTTCGGCAGCCGTAGGTTGAGCATCAATCGCCCCGGCTCTGATCGTCGTTAAGGCTCCGACTGCACTGGCGTAAATCACCATCTGCTGGGCCGCTTGGGGATCATTTAGCGCCGCAATTCCCCGCTGACAGCATTGATGAATAAAACCGGCTACAAAGCTATCACCCGCACCCGTAGTGTCTTCTACTTCTACGGCAAAAGCCGGTACCCGACCTGTATGTCCGCCTAAATCATAGGTGCAGCCTTGATCACCTGCTGTGATCAGCACGCCTTCTAGATGCTGAAGCTGGTGAGCAATTGCCGCAGCATCCGTTAAATCAAACAGCCACTCGGCTTCTTCAACAGAAAGTTTGAGGAAATTGACCTGTTGAATCAATTCCAGAATCATGGGTTTAGCCGCCGCTGGATTTAGCCAGAACATTGGCCGCCAGTTGACATCCACCAAGACTTTCAGAGAATGTTGGGTAGCCAGATCTAAAGCATGAGCGATCGCGGCTTTGGAATCCGGATAAGCTAACCCCAATGTGCCTAATACGAGAAAATCAGCCGCTTCAAACAGCTGTTCAGGTACTAAGTCGGCTTGTAGATAAGCATCGGCAAATTGATCCGGAGCGCGCCCGCCAAAACCTGCAAATTGGCGATCGCCCGCTGCATTTCGCAACACCTCGACCATTCGCGTCGGGTTAAGTGCATGACGCTGCACGCCTCGCCGATCGACCCCAACCGTTTGTAATAGCTGAATTAACAGTTCTCCTGACTGATCTTCACCCACACAGGCAATTAGCCCGGCTGGCGTACCCAACTTGGTCAGCGCACAGGCGACATTGGCAGGCGCACCCCCCGCATAACGCGTCCAAGAAGTCACCTGTTCTACAGCAGGCGCAGGCTGATCGGCCAAGTAATCCCACAAAATTTCGCCCAAACAGAGCACACGCGGATCAGTCATAGTCGTTTATGGCGCTTTGCGCCCGAATCAGAAAATAATCTGTACCTCACACCACTGAAAACAGCGATAGACAAGAGCCTGGGACAGGGTCAAAGGATCTAATCAATGGCTTCCTGCAGCTGAAGAGCAATGCGATCGCCAAATTCTGGATCAATATTGGCTAAGCTTAAAAGCTGCAGATATTCCTGAATGGTTAATCCTTCCGCTTCAATTAAACCCAGCGCCTCAGCTTCAATGTCTTGCTGAACCCGCAGCGATTCAGAATCCGTTTCGGCGGCTTGCAGTTCTCCTTCTCGCTGTTCCACCAGAGAAACCACTTGCAGATAAGCGCGCACAAATTGGCTGACTTTTTCGGGAGAAATGGCATCTGCATCCAACCCCTGCCGGGGAACCGGCTGCTCCACGGCAGGGGATGCGTTCTCTACAGAAACAGAGGCTTCGGCATGAACACCATCAGGGAAGCTGAACCAGAGGCTGAGCGAGAGCAGCAGCCCTAAAATTAGCTTGCCCCACTGCCGAAACTCTAAAGAGGGAATTAACCGTTTCATAGCTGCTTCCAAGCTAAGTCATCATTGATCCAAACTTTGATCTAAGCTTTTTCTAAAAATTGCACTAGGGGCCGACAGGTAGAAACCAATTCAGCTTGGCTGACCACCAGCGTTGGGTAAGCCCGATTGCCATAGTTTTGCCCCACTTCTAGCGGAAAAATTGGCTCTGGTTCTAACGCTACCCAGACTCCGCCTGCAGCTTGAACGATCGCCCACACTGCTGCAATATCCCAAATTTTTGGGGTTGCTTCTACCCCGCCTAACGCCACGCCTGCTGCCACCATCAGCAAATTATACGTTGCCACTCCCAACATCCGGATTTTGCAGGGAACCGGCTTTTGTAACACTGCTGTGCTGCGGGCACAGACATTAAAAAATTGGTTGCCATCTGGCTGATCCACACTGGTATGGATCGGTCGGTGATTCAAAAATGCCCCCGTAGGACAGGCTACTCCAGAGTTACCCGGCCAAAACCCATGAAAAGCCTGTCCTAACGGAGGCAGATATACATGTCCAAATATCGGCGTACCTTGGTAGAGCAACCCTAGAGAAATTCCCCAGATCGGGATACCCCGCGTAAAGTTGGTTGTGCCATCAATCGGGTCAATAATCCAGCACCAGTCATTCGCCGGAAAAATGTGCTCAGCTTCTTCACTCAAAACACCGTGCTTAGGAAAGGCTTGAGCGATCGCCTGCCGCAATGCCTCGTCGGCCCACCGATCCGATCGCGTAACCAAACTCCCATCGGCTTTTTCCACAGCCTGGGCCTGCCCAAAGTCTTTGAGCAAATGTGCTCCAACACGAGCCGTGGTTGCTTCAGCAAACTCCACAATTTTTGTCCAGTCCACACTTGCTTGCTTCATGGTTCTTTAAGGTTAAGGGGTAGCGCTGGGGGCTGATATGGCGTCTCTTGATGAAGGGCAGGTGACTAAGATCAGGGAGGTGAGAACCGCAGTGCCGGAATTCTAATCGATTTCTGCTTCCAAAACAGTGGCGATCGCCTGTTGGGCACTGACTCGGAACTCTTGGACATTGACCTGCCTCAGACACCAGACCGCTACTAGCATGGCGATCGCCTGCATGGCAAACACCAGCCCATAAGATAGCACCAAGTTGGTAAACAGCTTCTTGCCGACATCAATCAAGACACCGCCTGCAATGGTTGCAACGCCTCGGGCAAAAGCCTGCGCCAACCCCCAAGCCCCAATGAAAGTGCCTGCAGTTTCAGCGGCAGTTAAGTCCAGCATCAGGCTGAGCGCTCCCGTCGTCACAATTCCCGAAACCAGACCAAAAAACAGCAGGGCCAGTTTCAAAACAGACTGGCTGTGGGTAAAGCCTGCTAGAATCACCGCAATCAAAGAGACAGCGACCAACATCCCTCCTAATTTTGCAGTGTTGCGCTTGCCGATGCGAGGAGTTAGCACAAAACCGGCTATGATTAGCCCTACTAAAGTTCCTGTGCCCCAAAATGCATTGAGACTGGCCGTTTCACCAATTTGCATGCCAAACACATCCCCGCCATAGTTTTCTAGAACGGGGTCTTGCATGAATAAACCCAGGGTCATCAGGGCCAAAAACGTAAAAAATATCTGCGTTTGACGGTTAGCCGTTAAAATTTGCCAGGCGCGCCCTAAGCTTACCCGAGACTCCGAGTGCCCCGTCTCCGAATTGCCTGTCTCAGAGCGCAAAGCATTCTCAGAGCGCAAGGCATAGCGAGAATATTTTTTCTCAATTCCCCAGGTTGCCAGTAAGGCAAGCGTCAAAATCACAAGGGGCACGATCGCAAATAAACGGTTAATCGCAGCCTGCAATTCTTCGATCGGCGCATTCAGCGTTAATTTTTTCAGCAAAACCCCAATCGTAATCGCACCGACGATCGTGCCGCCAATTAGCATCGACCAATCCATGCCCACGAGCTTAGAGCGATTGTCTTCATCAGACACATCAACTAACAGGGTCGTAAACGGGGTAGAGCAAGCGCTAACGGCTAACCCATACAATGCAAATACGAGCGCTAGCAACCCTGTCCAGTAATAGGTGGGTGTAGTCCAGCCAAATGTTTTGAGACTGCTGCCCACCTGCCACATCACCTGCACCGATACCACCGCCAGCACCACCAGACAAACGGCTCCAATCCAGACATAGCTCGTCCGATGGTATCCCCAGAGCGGTTTAGTATCAGACATTTGTCCAAACCAAATCCGAGAAGGCGCAACAAATAGCGTCATGGCTAGAATAATGCCGCCAATGGTTCCCGGAACCCCCAACTCCCGAATTAAAACCCGGTTGAGTACCCCAAACACTAGAACTGACATGATTCCCAATGCCATTTGGAACAGCCCTAGCCGCACCATAGTAAATAGCGTGATGCGCGGTAGCGATCGGGTTTCAGTGGATTGAGGCGGGACTGGATCAGAAAAGTTCTGGGTTGTCATAGAAGATTCTTAAAGGCGATCGCCAAACAACGCCCATCTACAAAGATCATGAAAAATCAGGAGCTGATTGATCTGTCTTGATCTATTTTGATGGTCATGCTTCAAGAATAAAACTGGATGGGCTCTCACAGCTTTATTTTTCAAAAAAAGCAAGAGCAGTCCCATTTGATTTACGAGAATTTGTAGTGCGGGCAGCTTGCCCGCGACCCAGCGTAAGCGAGACGTTTAGGCGATGCCCACGCTACGCGGACGCACTACAGGGAAATCTCACAACTGATTTGGGATTGCTATTTTGGGACTGCTATATAGCTGTTTGCAATGGTGTGCAGTTCAAAAAACATTCGGATTGTCGTCAAGTGCGAAGCGCTATATCTCAGCGTTTTAGCCAGAGTGCCACCATCGCAAAACTGCGCTGATGACATAAAGAACAATTGCACACCCAATCACTGCCGGGACAATTAACACTCCCTGAACTTGCCAATAGAGAAAGGCAAAATTAATACCGTACTCTTTTCTAAACAGCGCAAATGCCCATTCACCCAACCAAGTTCCCGCCAACCCAATTAGGATTAAGCCCGTCAGTCCCCCGGGAATCCGACGTGGTACCAAAATATTGGCTAGGCTACCGCAAATGATCGCAATTACCAGTTTGGTCAGTAAATTGAGGATGCTGTCCATGGCCTTTAGCGTGGGGGCCTCTAGCGTGAGGGGACTTTAGCGTAAGAAGTAATAAGGGTCGGCAATCAAAGACTCACAATTTTCATCCTCTGTCGCTTATCATCCGGAAAAATGACTGCCTTATTGCCCTAACTCCTGCGATCGCCGATATGAAGCTTTAACAGCCTCAATTAAGGCAGACCGGAAGCCTACGCTTTCCAAATGAGCAATACCGGCGATCGTTGTGCCCCCTGGACTAGTGACCCGATCTTTCAACTCAGCAGGGTGCATCCCAGAAGTTTGCAGCAGTTCTGCTGTGCCCCGCACTGTCTGAACTGCCAGTTGAGTCGCAATTGCCCTCGGCAATCCAGCAGCAACACCGCCATCAATTAAAGCTTCAATCATCACCGCAACATAGCCTGGACCTGATCCGGAAAGGCCAGTCACAGCATCAATGAGAGATTCAGAAACCTCCACGACTTCACCCACCGCTGCAAAAACTTGATGGGCAATTTGCAGATGGGAGGATTGGGCATGCTTGCCGGGAGCGATCGCCGTGACTCCTGCCCCAACGGTTGCAGGAGTGTTAGGCATCGCTCGAATCACAGGTTGCCCTGGAAAGGCAGATTCCAAACGAGCTAAAGGCGTACCTGCCAAAATAGACAGCACTATCTGGCTGGTATGAACAGGTCGTAAAGCAGTCGTCACCGCATCAAAGACTTGAGGCTTAATGGCTAACAGCAGCACATCTGCCTCTGCAACCACCTTCTGGTTATCAGACGTCGTCCCAATCCCATATTGAGAGGTCAAAAAATCCCGCCGTTGCGGTTGCGGTTCACTCACCAGCACATCAGCAGGAACATATATCTGTTGAACAATAAGACGGGATAACAGGGACTCCCCCATCACCCCGCCGCCAATAATTCCAAGTTTTACCGACACCTAGACCTCTGCTTTCGAGTTAGCGTCACAACTTGAGCCAAATTCAAGAAACTGGTTGAAGCAATACTCAACCCTTAGATAATCCTAAATAAAATATACGTAAGTCTAAGCTAGAAATAATAACTAACTCATCCCCATCCCTAGATTTCTTACAAAGATAAGCCCTACTTTTCGGGGATCGATTTTAACTTGCCTTAACCCCCCAAGAAAACCAGAGTCATCTCTGCAAGAAATCTAAAATTGCACCTCAATGTTGAAAAACCTCTGGGTTAAGCCATGCGTGCAGCTTGCTCTGCCCAAGCCGGGGCAGGAGTCATCGGACGGGCAGTTCGCATCTGAGCTTGCTGCATAGCAATTTCAGCCATTCCACCCATCTGTGTGCTGACCTGAACGCAACTTGGTGTGAATAGAAAAATGCTTTCTCCAATCCGCTCTTGATGACCATCAATGGCGTAGGTTCCACCCGCCACAAAATCAACCGCTCTCTGGGCTTGATCCGGATCCATAATTGTCAAATTGAGAACTACCGACTTCCGTTCCCGCAGGGCCCGAATCACTTGGGGCATCTCCTCAAAAGTGCGCGGCTCCATCACCATTACTTCAGACATACCATTGGCTGCACCGGGCATTCCAATCACATTGTTTACAGATGAACTCATATTTGCCTCACTAGAAAGAATGCTGCGTTCCCGAAGTCTGCTGCCGCTGGTGCTGTTGCTGTTGCGCCGCCGAGGTTCCTCTTCTGGCACGGGTTGCGGATGCTCTTCTTGATAGAGATTTCGATAATCTTCCCCGTCTACTTCTGTATATTCGTATTCGTAGTCCACGGGATCATTTAGTCCAACGAAATCTCTCAGTTTTGAGAAGATGCTATTCACAATTCACGCTCCATCATCACAACTAAGGTTTACTTGAAATCAGTTAGGGTTGAGTATTTAGCACGAAACAACCACACATAGAGATACTTAACTTAAGACCAACGAACAGGAGCCCTCTAGAAAATCTCTTCGGGTACGAGCTACCAAGCGAAAGTTTTAGACACCCTGATTACAGTCTTTAAGAAAGATTCCAGAACATATCGTTCCAAACCTTTTGCTTTATTTCGACTCAGCTTCTCTGATTTGAGTCATCAGTATACATCAAATCTTTGGGATGAAAAGCCTAAATTCAATCTAGCCAAAAACCGATTGAGAGCAGGGATTACAGGGAACGTAAAAAGATGTAAAGTCTGCAAATACGTAGATGCAAAAATGCGCCTTAGCGTAGGCACAAACGCACTAAAAAACCAAAATATCCAATTAACCTGAACGACCTAATACGCTTGCACTAAATAGTTTCAGATTAACTCAGGTCGGCACTGTTCAATATAAAATATTTAGCTTTCAGATTGAATTCGAAAACCTGTAGTCATCCTTAAGATCATCTTAGCCGCCTCATTAACTTGACCTGCCAGCCTTCTGCTAAAAAACAGGCTTAGAAAGGAAGAGGACAAACGATTTTACAATGTTCTAACTCACTTTTGCCAAGAATTGGCAGGCTAAAAAAAATCTCTCAGGCGTACTACATATAGTACTCAGATACATTCTCCAACTCCACCCGTAGAGTATACTCCATGTTTGACGGAATGAATTGGTTGTCAAAAAACTTTTTATATCGTTCAAATCATGTTACGTAGCACTTCATCGCAGTACCCATTAAAGAAGCCCTGCCAAATAATACACCAAGCCCAGTAGGGAGATTGACGGCAACTTTTATACGATGAAAGCTGTGATTTTGTAATCCTTGTTACAACAATCTCCAAAATCAATTTCACTGGCATCAAGTCCGGCTGCTCGCTGGTGATTAGGGTATGCCAATGCCCCACACCCCTAGTTTTGATTGAGGGGATGCAAGCGGATTTTCTATTAAGTTCCCAAGCCTTAAGTTCATCCAGTCTTACAGCAATTTTCAATTGCGTCAGCCACAGTTATTTTTTAGAAGCCGCGCGGAGCGCGGCTTCTAAAAAATAACCCACACTTAATCAAGCGCAAAGCGCTATAAGTTCAGCAGGTTCAGCCAATTAGGTTGGACTCAAACCTATGGGTAAAAGATTTGTTAGAAAAGTCGCTTTAGACACCTTAGACAAAGTAGTCTTAGGCAAAGTCGCCTTAGACCAAGAAATTTAATATGGCTTGCAGCTGATTCAGGTGCGATCGCCAAATAAGGTTCGACCCAGGCGTACCATCGTTGCACCTGCTTGAACCGCCAAAGGATAATCATCCGACATTCCCATCGACAGTTCTTGCATCCGAATGTTTTGCCAACTTTGCTGCTGAATTTGACTGGCAAGTTCGCGAGTTTGGGTAAAGACTGCCAGTGTGTCTGCGGCAGGTAGCCCATAGGGCGGAATCGTCATTAACCCCACGATATCGAGATGAGAACACTGATCGAGTAGCGGTAAATCCCGCATCAAATCAGGAACGCTCCAACCAAACTTGTTTGGATCAGGCAAGATTTTAAGCTGCAAGCAAACTTTGGGTTTATGAGGTAGATTCTCAGCCATCTGGTTCAATCGCTGGGCTAGCTTAACGCTATCTACGGAATGAATCCATTGAAATTGCTCTAACGCCTTGGCGGCTTTGTTGCTTTGCAGGTGCCCAATCAAATGCCAGGTCAAATCAGGCAAATCTTGCAGCTGAGACTGTTTGGCTTCTGCTTCCTGAATCCGACTCTCCCCAAAATCCCGTACCCCTGCCGCATATGCTGCTCGCACCGCTTCTACTGAAACTTGTTTGCTGACAGCAATGAGCTTGACAGTATCGGGAAGCGTCTGGCGAATATTTGTCAAGCGATCGGCAATTTGGGCTGTTAAAGAACTCATTATTGGAACGTTTGTTTATGAGTTGCCTGAAGTTTGCTATGTTCCTGATGTTGTCCAGTACGCCGCAAATCTCTCATACGAGCTTCTACCAAAATACGAGCATCCGTTCGACCAATTGGCTCAAATTGAATTCCATCCGAACCTGTGATCACTACAAAGAATAGCCGCTGGGCATAGAGCGTCGCAAAAAGTTCTCGGTTTTCTTCGACTAAACAAACTCTAAATAGCAGACCAAATGTCGGATGATTCAGATACGTTTCAATATTCATTCGGACTTGGGCTGCATGAGGAAGGGTAGGTTCTCGCATTAAAGTAAATTTACGAACACTTATGATTGAAGCAAATTTTGAGAACAAAGCAAGTATTGCTTTGCTATTGATCAGCAGTAGCTCAGGGTGAGGATAAAATCTCTGCTCCTGACTTTAGCTGGATGAAGAGACCAAGGTAAATATCCGTAATTAGAATACCCGTAAAAAGGTTAATTCTAGCGATCAATCACTGACTGGAAAAAGCAACTTATACCTACAGTTCACTTTGAAATCGAAGTAAGCAGACCCAGTTATCCCTATTATTCCTATAAGTGCCTCATTGCAAACCTAGTTTGTAGTTAACAACTCCTACTTTTAATCTATGTGCTCTAAACAACCTCTATCTTTCAACGGGTTATAGCCTGGTTATTTAGCATCCCTTCGCATGAATATCTTTAGAATTTTGGTATTGGATAATTACAATAGCTGTATCCTTAAACCTATCGTTGACATCACTCATAGCGCTTTTCCCATGCTGATCCAATCCAAAAAACGGGATGCTGGGGTGAAACTACCGGAGGCGTAGCCTCTCCACTCTCTTTGTCTCACGGGAGCAAGAAACGCTACATCTTTCATTTCCTTTGGAAAAACTGTGCTCCTTTGCTACAGAAATTGTAGCTTTTTTAGGTTTTTTTGCAATGTAATCCATAACAAAAAATCTGTTCTCTAGGAACAGGCTCAAGAAATTTTTTATCTACAGCAATTTTTAATTGCGTCAGCCACCCTAACCCACGCTGAATCAAGCGCAAAGCGTTGTAAGGTCCAGCTATTACAGTCACTTCATCTCTCTTGAGCGCAAAGCGCTTCACCCGTCGATTTAAAACATATTTGGGCGGGTCATCATCCTAAGACAGCACGAGCGACTAAAAATGCGCCAACGCCTACAATTGCCAGCCAGTCGCTGAGTTTAAGCTGAAATTGATGCCACCGTAGCTGATGTTGATTGGGCCCTACAAACCCGCGCACCTGCATGGCACTGGCAATCTGCTCGGCTCGCACAAGCAAGTTATCAACTAGGCGTTCTGCAATCATCACCCAAACCTGAGTTGTGTTGCGCAGTCCTAGTTTTTTCCAATTAATTGCCCGAGTACGCACGGAGCGCACCAAATTCTGCACTTCTTCTAGGACAAGCGGAATGAATCTTAGAGAAAGTGTCAGTGTCAACACAATCTCTGTGACAGGGATATTGAAGCGCCGCAAAGGCCGCATCAAACTCTCTATTCCTGCTGTAATTTCCTCTGGCGCAGTCGTTAGCAAATATAGATTGGTGCTGTAAATTAACGTAAACATCAATGTCCCGACTCGAATTGCCAAATCCAGTGAACGACGAGTCACTTGCACAATTCCCCGATCGAACAAGAAGTACTCATAGTCTGTCGGTTGCGGCAAGGCAGCTAGATTGGCGGCAGGAGACTTTGTCACCGCTGGTTTAGAACCAGCTAGAGATTCAACAAATATCAATTCGTTGACAGGTAAACGAGGCTGGCTAGGAACTTTGATGCCGTCAGGGGCAAATAACGTAATGCCAAACAGCAGCAGGCTGAACGCTAAAACTAAACCCATTTGCTTTCGCCAAACGCGGAAAGGTAACCGCGTACTCAGGGTCAGCCCTATCAAAACCCCAACTACTGCCAATCGCCAATAGGGGGTAGCAGCAATTGGGGTCAGCAAGAAAGCCAGCAGCCAAGACAACTTCACTCGGGAATCAATCTGATGCAGCCAAGTCACCGGCTGTTCAAGGTAGAGTCCTATGGGCAGCGATCGCAATAAATCCATGAGTTTGAAAAAGTTGCAAGCTTTAAGTTTGAGTTATGAGTCATAGCCCTAACGATTAGCTCAATCCTTAGTGCCGACTCCTCCCCAAAACTAAACTTTGGTTTTTGTCTTGGTGGCACGGTTGGGGCTGGTGCGATCGAGTTCTCGCATCTTCTTGCCACGCCAGAGCAATTTTAACGGTGTTCCGGTAAAGCCGAGATGCTGCCGAAACTGGCGCTCGGTATAGCGACGGAAGTTATCGTTAAATAGCTTGGGATCATTAACAAACAAAGCGATCGTTGGAGGCTGACTGGTCACCTGGGTGCCGTAATAAATCCGCCCTTGTCGCCCCTGCCGCGTTGTCGGAGGTGTATGCCAACTCAGTGCTTCTTCAAGGACTTCGTTAATCACGGAGGTGCTAACTCGCCGTTTGTGCTGTTCGGCTGCCGTGTCAACCAAATCTAGAATCTTGTCAACCCGTTGCCCCGTATGGGCACTAACGTAAACAGTTTCTGCCCAATCTGTGAAGTGTAGCCGCTCTTTCAGCTGCTCATTGTAGTCATAAATCGTGTAGGAATCTTTCTCTACAGCATCCCATTTATTAAC
>DATNOY010000594.1:0-7627 GCA_036703495.1 Coleofasciculaceae cyanobacterium | reverse complement strand
AACCGCCAGGGCGATCGGCTGATTGCCTTGCCCGAAACGCTCATCCAAGGCATTTATTCGGGGTTGGATAAAGAGACGGGACAAGCTGCTCGTTTAGTCCTGTTCAACTGTGGTCGGTGGTGGGGTAAAAACTTCTACAGCCGGTTTTGCGAACAGTTGACTGACTACTACAGAACCTCACCCGCTGACATGCCGATGGTTGAGTTTCTACAGGCCCTTCAGCAATGTTGGATTGTCCATGGTTGGGGTAAGTTTGATCTCGATCAAACCTACCAGCATCGAGGGTTTTTAGTGATCAAAATCTGGAATTCACCTTTTGCTCGCCTGGCACCTCAAGGCAAACAGCCCATGTGTCACCTGGAAGCTGGAATTTTGTCGGCCTTCTTTAGCCAACTGACCAGTAGAGATTTATATTGTGTGCAAACGACCTGCGAATCGCTGGGGGCAAACTGCAATCGCTTTATTTTAGGCTTGCCAAAGCGGCTAGAGCCGGCTGAAACCCTGGTGACTAATCTCGATCACGATGCAATTATGCAACAACTTTGCCAATAGACGCTAAGTTGTTATTGAGTATTCCTAATCCCCCACTCTTCCATTGTGTCCAAACGTTCAAACTATCGACTTCTGGGTCTAGTTGGGCAAGGGCAGTTTGGTCAAGTGTTCTGTGCTGTTTCTCGACAAACGGGGCGCTTGGTTGCACTGAAACGTCTGGATCATCAGCGGTTCCCCACGCACAAATTTTTGCGGGAACTCCGATTTTTGCTGAGCTTGCGGCATCCCAATATTGTGACCTGTCAGGCGTTGGAGCACACCGCAACGAGCCGACACTTGGTGATGGACTATTGTGAGGGGGGCACGCTCCGCAGCCTGATGACAGAAGAAAATCGCCTGAATCTGCCGCAAAGCCTGAAGCTGATTGCGGATATTTTGGCGGGGCTGGCTCATGCTCACAGTCGTCACATTGTCCACTGTGATATCAAACCAGAAAATATTTTGTTGACGGTGCAGCCGTTGGGTTGGACAGCCAAGATTTCTGACTTTGGCATTGCTCGCCTCAGTCAAGAAGCCGAAGAACGGGAAACGGGCAATACAGGTTCGCCGGCTTACATGGCTCCAGAGCGATTTTATGGCGAGTATTCCCAAACTTCTGATCTTTATTCGGTGGGGGTGCTGTTATTTGAGCTATTGGCAGGACATCGTCCTTTTTCGGGAACGCCCGCCGAACTGATGGCAGCCCATCTCAACCGTCCGGTGGAAATTCCGGATGCTATTCCCGATCGCTGGCGACCTTTCATCCTGACGGCTTTACAAAAACTATCTGCCCGTCGGTTCCACTCGGCCAAAGAAATGCTGGAGGCCCTGCGATCGATCGCAACGGCTGAGGAGCTGAGCAGACAGGTTCAAGCCCTGCAAATTCCCTTACTGATGCCGGCTTCGGCCCCGCCTCAGTGTGTGTTTCAGTCCCAGCGAGAGCAGCGGGTAGACCAGCCAGTTGTGGCCTTGGCGGTCGTCGAAAACGGCTGGTATCAGGCAAGTATTGATCGGGCGATTTATCAGCCGCATGTGGCCGAACTGCCTGGGGAAGAGCCGTTAGCAACGCCGGTTGTCTCCATACCGCTTGCAGATCCTATAGAATCACTAGTCGTTCGCCCTTCCGGTTGCTTTGTCTTGACCCGGCGATCGGTTCATCTCATGGCTGCCCCGGCGCAGTCCAGTCTGGCGGCATCGGCGGGCGCTGCATCTATCTTGACCTTGCCGCAGGAGAGTGTGATGGCGATCTCCCCCGAGGCAGATTGGCTGGCAGTTCTATCTGCTGAGAGTCAAACCTCTGCGCTTTCCTTCTGGCCGCTGTCTCATCGCCCCATGACGGTGGCCACTCATGCCATTGAGATTCCCTCTGGGCAGCGATCGCAGATCCAGCCTGGGCTAGTATCACCGGAGCTAGGATCGCCGGAGTTGGGATCACCGGAGCTAGGGCAACTGTTTGTTTTGGATACGCGGCATGTGGCCCTTGCCATGCCAGGGGCAGGAGCGTCATTCACCAGCAAAGTTGAAACAGGGACGCTGATTAAGGTGTTTACTCGGCGGGGTAGCTACGTCGGCTCGCTGTTTCTGCCGCTGCGGATCGGCAATGCCATCTTGACCTCGACGCCTTACCAGCTCCTGGCGATCGATCGCGATCATCCCCAACTGATTGCCGTAATTGATCTGAAACCTTATCGTATTACTCGGTTAGCCACAGGCATTGTGCCTACGCTGCTGGCCGTAACGAAGTGGGGCTATATTCTGGCGAATTCTCAGGGGGAAATTGCCCTGCTGGATTTAGCAGGACGGCAGCTTGGGCAGATGCTGGCTCCGGAGGGCATTACTGCGATCGCCCCCCTGGATCAACGGCACCTGCTGGTGGCTACCTGGGCAGGTCAGCAGGGCCAGATCTATAGCCTGGATCTAAATGAGATCGGGGCAGATTTGTTGTTCTAAGCTGCGTGGCTCTAGTGGGGGGTTAATTTAGATCAACGCCCAGGAAGCGATCGAGAAAGCGGGTTCGCCAAACGAACCGCTGAATTAGGCACCACTCCAGCGCCACCAATCCAATAAAGACATAGTTCACCATGCCTAGGGGATAAAGCTCGAAAAAGCGACGCAGCGGCGGAATGAACACAATTAACAGGTAGACGCTGAGCAGCCCCAAGGCCACGATGGTGTAGCGCCAGTCGCCATTGAGCGGTTCACCGCCCACCCAGGCTTTGGCAGGGGGCTTGAGGAAGGGAATCAGCAGCAGTTCGCCCATGACCAGGATAGTGACCAAAGCGCTGCGGGGAATGGCGTGATTAATCTGGGAGGAATCGAGTCCGGGTGGCAGTTCCAGGACGGCTACGACCAGATAGAACAGATAGACCAGCAGGGAGACTAGGGTGAGGGTAAGGGTGGCGGGAATCACAAAGTGCAGCATCGATCGCAGCATGGTACGGCGAGGCAAAATGCCAGGCTTGGCCCAGATGGGAATGCACATGGTGGGAAAGCCGACGCCGATCAGGGCTACGATCGCACTTTGTTTGTTTTGCAACGGAAAATTGTCTGTGACGATGGCAGTGGCAAAAATCAGCAAAGTAACGCAAAGGGTGCGCACCAAAAACAGCTTCAGGACATCCTGAATGCCATTGCGAATGCGCTGTCCTTCCAGAAAAGCGCGGGGCAAGGCCCCAAAGGAATCCTTGAGCAGAACAATATCGGCAACGCCGCGAGTGGCCTTGCTGCCGCTTTCCATGGCGATCGCCAAATTTGCCTGTTTCAGAGACAACACATCATTGACGCCATCGCCAATCATGGCCACATAGCGTCCAGATTTGCGCAGCGTGGAAACCAGCTGGGCTTTCTGCTCGGGCGTAATTCGACCAAATACTGCATGGTGGATGGCCGCATGGGCAAACTGAGCATCATCCATTTGCGCCAGCTGCATGCCAGACACTAAGCGCACCTCGGCACCTAAGCCTGCCTGTTTCGCCAGGGCCGCCACCGTTTGCGGATTATCGCCCGAAATAATTTTTACCTCAATGCCTGCCTGGGCAAACCCTTGTAGCGTTTCGTAGGCTTCTGGACGCAGTTCGTCGCTAAATCGCAAGATGCCCAGCGGTATGAGATCCTCAGGAAGCTGGGGCGAGTCTGGATCTGGAATGGCGATCGGGTTGGGGCTATAGGCAAACAGCACCACCCGCAGCCCCTGCTCTGTGCCTACCCGAATGTAATCCTTCAGTTCGGCATCCAGCAATGGCGTTAAGATTTCTGGCGCGCCCAGTGCATATACTCCTCGCCGCTCGTCTTGGTCAAAGGCGATCGCACTCCATTTGCGAGCTGACGAAAACGGCACCTCAGACTTAGGCAATAGCGATCGGCCGGGGCAGGCTTGGGCGATCGCTTCACTGGTGCGGTTGCCCGCAGTTGCGTTAGCGGCAAAGTCGCCAAGGCGCGATCGCAGGTCTGCCTCGGTGATACCAATGGGGTGAACTTCCTGCAGCAGGATTTGATTGGTCGTTAAAGTGCCAGTTTTGTCCAGGCACAGCGTATCCACATTGCTCAGCGACTCTACCGCATTGGCTTGTTGGATCAGAACATCTTGCCCCAGCATGCGTACGGCTCCCAGACCGTAGGACAGGGTAATGGCAATCAGCAATCCGGCTGGCACCAGTCCGGCAACCACAGCGGCCCGTTGAGCAATTTCGTTGGGCGAGTAGGAGCTGCTGAGGAAGCTGATGCCTACCAGGGTCCACAAAAAGCAGGCGATCAGCATGAATACCCGAATCACCAGGTTGATCTCGATCTGCAGGGGGGTGAGCGATCGCCGAAAGGCTCTGGCCCCAGATACCAGCTTGTAGGCTACCGTTTCGCTGCCGACCTTTTCTGCGATGTAATAGGCAGTGCCGCTGACGCAAAAACTGCCGGAAAAGACGCTCGCTCCGGTTTGTTTGGGAATATGGTCAGATTCACCTGTGAGCAAAGACTCATCGACTTCCATCCGCCCGCCTACTACCTGCCCATCGACTAACACTTGGTCACCAGGCTGGGCCAGCAAAATGTCCCCCAGCACTAACTCTGCTGGATCCAGGTGGCGCAATTCGCCAGTCCGGAGGACAGTGGCCTTGGGCCGATTGAGCAAGGCAATTCGATCGAGCTGCCGTTTTGCCCAAATTTCTTGATAGATATTGACCAATACGCCACCAAAAATCACGATCACCACCAGAACGGCATCGCCTGCCCGCCCTAGCTTAAACATGACCAGGCTAATGGCGAAGAAAATGCCGTTAATAAAGGTGAACAGATTTTCGTTGAAAATTTGGCGATAGGAGCGACCCGTTTGTAGCGTGGCATTGTTGCCATTGCCTGCCGCTCGCTGTCGCTCGACCTCTGGCTCTGACAATCCTTGTAGCTCAGGCGCGAGGTGTATCTCTGGGGAGTGACTCATGTTGAATGCGTCGGCGTAAAAATTCGATCCATAGGCGTGGCTAACTGTGCAGCTAGCTCATGCTCTCAAGCATAACTCTTGAACTGAGAAGCATCGAGAGGGTTCATTCAGCTAGTCCGTGCTGAAACAAGCTGAGAGATAATGAAGGCTTGATTGTTTACTCGTTTTACCGTGAGCGCATGACTCCTATGCCGCCCAAAGTGGTTGAAATCCTATCTGCTGAAGAGATCCGTCGGACTCTTAACCGTCTGGCTTCCCAAATTGTAGAGCGATCGGGAGACATATCCGCTCTAGTGCTCCTGGGTATTTTTACCCGAGGTGTCCCCTTGGCGAACATGCTGGCTCGGCAGATTGAAGCCCTAGAGCAGGTCAAAGTTGCTGTCGGATCCTTAGACATCACCTTCTACCGAGATGATCTCGATCAGATTGATCTGCGTACGCCAGAAAAAACCGATATTCCCTTCAACCTGTCTGACAAAACCGTCATTTTGGTGGATGATGTCATCTTTAAAGGGCGAACCATTCGAGCTGCCCTTAATGCCGTGAATGAATATGGTAGACCTGAGGTGATTCGGCTGGCGGTGTTAATCGATCGCGGCCATCGAGAAGTGCCGATTCATCCTGATTTTACGGGCAAAAAATTGCCTACCTCTAAAGAGGAAAAAATCAAAGTCTATCTGCAAGAATTGGATGGGCGTGATGCTGTGGAGTTGATCCGAGCCAGCGGCACCGAATCGTGAGTTATCTTCGGCGCTCTTGCAGCTTGCGATACACGTCGCGGATATCAACTTTGTGATGCGCCAAGGCCACCAGGGTGTGGTAGAACAAATCGGCCACTTCGCCGGCGATCGCCCTGCCATCGTCATCCTTACAGGCCATGACCACCTCAGCCGACTCTTCGCCAATTTTTTTGAGGATCTTATTATCTCCCCCTTCAAACAGCTTGCAGGTGTAGGAGTCTGGGTTGGGATGATCGCGGCGATCGCAAATCACGGTAAACACCTGAGACAGGGTATCGGCAGGCGGGGCTTGGATCGTTCCTTCGATTTGGTGAAAACAGCTGCGCTCTCCGGTGTGGCAAGCAATGTCGCCCGTTTGGTCAACGGTCACCAGCAGAGCATCACTATCGCAGTCGTAGCGCAGGGATTTAACCTGCTGCGTGTGTCCTGAGGTTGCGCCTTTATGCCAAAGCTCCGAGCGCGATCGGCTCCAAAACCAGGTCTGACCCGTTTCCATTGTCTTTTGCAACGACTCCCGGTTCATCCAGGCCATCATTAGTACGGTGCCATCGAGATAGTCTTGAACAATCGCAGGCACCAGCCCCTGCTCGTTGTAGCAAATTTGATCTAGGGGAATAGCGGCAGCAGACATGAGACAAACCTTTGCAATAACACACTTATTCTCTTATATTTCTACCCCACTATTTCTACCCTATGGCTCAGCCACTCCTGTCTGAAACCGATCGCGCTTTCGGGAATTAAGCCTCGGCTATTAGTAAGGCGTTCCGTCTTTATGAACGAACTTCCACTGTCCTTCCACTAACAAAGCCTGGAGATCATCATCGGGGTAGTATCCTGCATCTCCCGCAGTTCTGTCGCCTATTTCCAGGTAGACGACGTCCTCAGTGGTTTCGTTGATCAGCTGATGACCGTTGCCGGTGCCCGCTTTGAAGCCAGCGCACATTCCTGGGGAGAGCACTGTCGAACCTTCGTCGGTGTATAGGGTTGGATGACCCTGCAAGATGTAGATGAACTCGTCTTGTTTGGTATGAGCATGGCGGAGAGACGACACTGCATGGGGCACTAAACGGGTGAGGTTGACACCGAAGTTGGTGAGTCCAAACAGGTCGCCAAGTGGACGCTTCTCCCTACCTACCATCCGCGCAGCAAAGGGTTCAGGGTAATTGGATGGTTTGATCCGGGCCGGTGCCTCCGCTGCATAAACGGCGATCGGCTGGGGTTCTTGTGACCTATGTGACATAAATGTCTCCTGAGACAAGATCGATGAGGGACAACAGTATTCAAGCCGTTGCGTCAGCAGTTGTCTAGGTTGGTTTTTGTTAGCTTTTGGTGTTTGGATGACGTGCCTGTGCCAGCAGTCCACAAGGAGCAGGAATGGCTTGAGCAGGAATGGCTTGAGCAGGAGAATGCCTAATCCTATACCTGCTTCAGATCTGCCTTCAGACCTGCTACATCAGGAGATTTGGAAAATTACGCAGCGATCGCTTACTGGGCATAAAATTCTTGAGGAGTTTGATCTAAAGTACTTCAGCAAAGCAGGGCAAAGCTCCCCCCTCCATATCTAGCTCTGCGTTGTAGTACCAGTGACCAGATCATATCTGATCGCTACCGCAGCCCTTGCCAGGAGAGCCTGCTGACTCTTCCGGCTTTAATCAAGTCTCATCACATCGAAAGTGCGGGCGAGTTTGATCAGATCTGTGGCATCAACCGTTGTCGTTCCGGGCGATCGCGTCTATGTCCCGTATGGCGTCCCGTATGGCGATCGCCCCTGGACTGAGGGCATCCTTCGCCAACTGCTTAACCTGTCATCTTGCTTAACCTGCGTAAAACTGAAGACAGAGGCGATTAGGATAGATCAAGAGAAGACAAGCGATCGCTGTGGCCTTTGGTCGGTTAAGCATTCTAGAGGAGAGAGATTTGGTTAATA
>DATNOY010000593.1:0-3875 GCA_036703495.1 Coleofasciculaceae cyanobacterium | reverse complement strand
GTCTCGCAGATAATATTCGGATTTGGCAGTCCCCACAAACGCGTAAGGTGCGCCACTCCACCAGGCAAATAGCAACGGCACAATGTCCCCTACGGCCAAGATCATGCCGCCTTGCTTGCCCCAATCTTTCACGGTTTTCAGCTGGGCTCGGGTCAGCTGTAGCAAGCCCCCTTGCAAATCCCGCGCCAGCTGATGCCCGTCCATGTAAATGAACCCTCCAGACGGCATGGCTTTGACGGCACCTGCCAGCGAAATGCCATGACGGGTATAAGCTTGACCTTCGCCTACAATCGGTAAAGCTGAAATTTTAGGGGGGACAGGCTGTTGCTGCAGGGCTTGTAAGATGCGCAGGGCGATCGCATCTTCACCATGACCGTTGCTGAGGCAGAGTAGTTTCATAGAAGGCAGGGCAATAGACAATCGGCGGGTAGCAGACGGCAGGGAGGGGGTCGGAATTTTTTGCCTAGCGTGACCTGATGATTTCCCCAACTGTTCAATTTAACGTGGTTCCTTTAATCAGAATTACAGTAGGCTGGATTTGAACTTCGATGTGTAAGCGATAATGTGTAAGCAATGACCACAGGGCTGCTTCTAATTGCGGCAGTGTTAATACTGGGCGGGGTGATTGCAACTGTAGGCGATCGCCTCGGTACCAAGGTGGGTAAAGCGCGGCTGACTTTATTTAACCTACGTCCGCGCAAAACAGCAACGCTGATTACCATTCTCACAGGTGGAATTATTTCAGCCTCCACGTTAGGAATTTTATTTGCCATTAGCGATCAGTTGCGAACAGGCGTATTTGAGCTAGAGAAAATTCAGGACGATTTAAAATCGACTCGGGATGAACTGACGCAAGCGAAATCTGAACAAGAGAAAACTGAACAGCGGTTGCGGAATGCTCGGCGGCAGCAGTCTGTGGCACAACATCGGCTTGAGCGAATTAATCAATCTCTACAGGCAGCGGTTAACCGGCAAGCCCGCACCGAAAGTCAGCTCAACCTGACCCAATCTCAGCTGCAGCAAACTCAATCCAATTATCAGCAGGCCCAGACGCAGCTCAGTTCTATCTCACAACAGGCCAATACCCTCAAGTCTGAGATTCAGCAGCTGCAGAGCGATCGCCAAGAGCTGATTCGCCAACGCGATGCCGTCAAAGAACAAATTGTCCAACGCGATCAGGAAATTGCCCAACGCGATCGCGCCATTGCGGACAGAGAAACCCAGCTGCAGCGACTCGAAGTTCAGCGCACCTCTCTTCAGCAGGAAATTGATATTCTCGATCGCCAATATCAGTCGCTCCAGCAAGAATTTCAAGATTTGCGGCAGGGAAATGTGGCGATTCTTCGCAACCAAACGCTGGCGGCTGGCGCGGTGCGAGTCAACACGCCAATTGCCGCCCAGCAAGTGCTAAATCAGCTGTTGCAGGCTGCTAACAGCCGGGCAGCCCAACGTTTGCGCCCGGATACGCCTAGCACGGCCGATCAAATCCTGCAGATTACCAACGCCGAAGCAGAGCAGGTGATCAATCAAATCCAGGACGGTAAAGTGTATGTGATTCGCGTCCTATCGGATGGTAATTATGTGGTGGGTGAACCTTGTGTGCTAGCAGGGCAAGACTGCGTGCAGGTGAACATCAGCGCCATTCCTAACCAGCTTGTCTACCGTCGCGGAGAAGTGATTGCCTCTACCACGGTCAATCCGGCTACCATGCCTGAGGAAGAGTTGAAAGCGCGGATCAGCCAGATGATTACTGCTGCCCAGTTCCGGGCCCGCCAAGCCGGTATTTTGCCCGAGACTATTGAAATTGCCAATCGCGATCGCCTCTATAGCTTCCTTGATCAGCTGAAACAGGTCAAAGCGCCTGTAGAAGTGCAGGCGATCGCAGCCGAAGACGCCTACACCGCCGGGATTCGCCTCGATTTACAAGCCCTCCAGGATGGACAGCCCACCTTCGGCACGCAATAGCTCTCCTAAACTCTCCCGATTCTTAATTCCCCTTCCTCTCAATCTCCAACAGGCGGCAACCCCCCCCTACAATTACGGTTCGCCCCAATTCCGGCGATCGTTAAAATCCTTAAACTAAAAACATTAGAGCAATCCTAGATCTTAGACCCGCGTTGATACAGTTCAGAGGCTTGGTGATGCGAACCTCTGGCACCCTCAATCTGGAATCTTAAGTCCAATGTCTAAAATCCTTTAACCGTCCAACATTTTGTTCGGTAAACACGCCTTCATCAGAGGCACAAAGGTACACAGTATATAGATAGTGCGGCGACTGCCATGCGTTGGCAGCATGCTTGCCTTCACCATTGTGGGCGCTGGGGAACCTCCCCGCTAAAGATCGAGGGATTTGCAACCCCCCTAGATTTGGTCAGTTAAAGACATAGAGCTACGTTAAGAACCGGAGTATTTGTTTTATGGCAAAAGTTGTTGGAATAGACTTAGGGACGACCAACTCGTGCGTTGCAGTCATGGAGGGAGGAAAGCCCACCGTTATCGCCAACGCCGAAGGTTTCCGCACTACGCCTTCTGTGGTGGCATATGCCAAGAATGGCGATCGCTTGGTTGGGCAGATTGCGAAGCGTCAGGCCGTCATGAATACGGAGAATACCTTCTACTCCGTGAAGCGGTTCATTGGTCGCCGCTTTGATGAGATCACCCATGAAGCTACTGAAGTTGCTTACAAAGTTTTGAACGTCAGCGGCAATGTAAAAATTGACTGTCCTGCTCAAGGGAAGCAATTCTCACCTGAAGAAATTTCGGCTCAAGTTCTGCGGAAGCTGAAGGAAGATGCCAGCAAGTACCTGGGTGAAGATGTCACGCAAGCAGTGATCACGGTTCCAGCTTACTTTAATGACTCGCAACGCCAGGCTACCAAAGATGCAGGCAAAATTGCGGGTCTAGAAGTTCTGCGGATTATTAACGAGCCGACCGCTGCTTCGTTGGCCTACGGTCTAGATAAGAAGAGCAACGAAACCGTACTAGTGTTTGACTTAGGGGGCGGTACGTTTGACGTTTCTATCCTAGAAGTCGGCGATGGCGTGTTTGAAGTGCTAGCCACCTCTGGAGATACTCACCTAGGCGGCGACGACTTTGACAAAAAAATTGTAGACTTCTTAGCCGACGAGTTCCGCAAAGCGGAAGGCATTGATCTACGGAAAGATAAGCAGGCTCTGCAACGTCTGACAGAAGCCGCTGAAAAGGCCAAGATTGAGCTGTCTAGCGTAACTCAAGCGGAAATCAACCTGCCTTTCATTACGGCAACGCAAGATGGACCCAAGCACTTGGATACAACGCTAACGCGGGCCAAGTTTGAAGAACTTTGTTCTGACTTGATCGATCGCAGCCGCATCCCCGTTGAAAATGCGATGCGAGATGCTAAGAAAGACAAGAACAGCATTGATGAAGTGGTGCTGGTGGGAGGTTCTACCCGGATTCCCGCTGTGCAAGAGCTGGTTAAGCGCATTCTAGGCAGGGATCCCAACCAGACGGTTAACCCGGATGAAGTGGTTGCAGTCGGTGCGGCCATCCAAGCAGGGGTCTTGGCGGGTGAAGTTAAGGACATCTTGCTGCTGGATGTGACGCCGCTGTCTTTGGGTGTAGAAACCCTGGGTGGCGTGATGACTAAGATCATTCCTCGCAACACTACTATTCCTACCAAGAAGTCGGAAGTGTTCTCGACTGCTGCAGACGGACAATCCAATGTGGAAATTCACGTTCTCCAAGGTGAGCGTGAAATGTCTAACGACAATAAGAGCCTAGGAACCTTTAGTCTTGCAGGTATTCCGCCGGCACCCCGGGGCGTTCCCCAAATTGAAGTGACCTTTGACATTGATGCCAACGGCATCTTGAACGTGCGGGCCAAGGACAAAGGT
>DATNOY010000592.1:0-5024 GCA_036703495.1 Coleofasciculaceae cyanobacterium | reverse complement strand
GCAGCTGCCGCGTTGCATCATCAGGGTTATGAAATTGTTGGATTAACCCTCTGGCTGATGAAGGGCAAGGGTCAATGCTGTTCGGAGGGCATGGTGGACGCAGCCCGCCTCTGCGAAGAATTAGGAGTGCCACATCATGTTGTGGATACTCGCGACCTGTTCGAGAAAAATATTGTGGACTATCTCGTCAGTGGCTACGGGCAAGGGATTACGCCATTGCCTTGTTCACAGTGCAATAAAGCGGTCAAGTTTGGCCCCATGCTCCAGTATGCCCGCGAGGAATTAGGCATCGATCGCATTGCCACAGGGCACTATGCTCAAATCACGCATGACCCGACGAGCAATCGTTACCAATTGCGCCGGGCGATCGATCGCAACAAAGATCAGACCTATTTTCTGTATGATTTGAGTCAGGATATCCTGGCGCATACGCTGTTTCCTTTAGGGCATCAAACCAAGCCCGAGACGCGGCAAAAGGCAACCGAATTTGGGCTGCACACTGCCGAAAAGCCAGAGAGCCAAGATTTATGCTTGATCGAAGCCCATGGCTCTATGCGGAGCTTTTTGGAGAAGTATCTGGCTCCCAAGCCGGGCGATATTGTCGATCCGTCAGGCAAAGTTCTGGGGCAGCATGATGGCATCCATAACTACACCATTGGGCAACGCAAAGGGATCGGCATTGCTGCCCCGCAGCCGCTCTATGTGATTGGCATTGATGCAGCTAAAAATCAGGTGATTGTGGGCGATCGCACCGTTGCCGAAACCTCTGAAATTACTGTGCAGCGGGTCAACTGGGTCTCCATCGCAGAACCGACAGCGCCGATTCGGGCAGAAGTACAAATTCGCTATCGTTCGGCAGCGGTTCCTTGTACCGTGATTCCTCTAGAGGATACGCGGATCAAGCTCGTGTTTGACGAACCGCAGTTTAGCGTCACGCCCGGTCAGGCTGCTGTCTGGTATGACGGAGAAACCTTACTAGGTGGCGGGATTATTGAGTCGCTGGTGTGACCAAGATCACAGGTTTAACCTAAAAAATGTGAGGAGTCATGAAGGTTTTCCGGCATGACTAACGATTTGTGAAAAGTCACCAGTCAATGGGTTGAGCCTGAAGAATTTTGGAGAGATGATGGATGGGTTCGCATTGCGTACTCAGCTCGCTCTATTCTGTTTCATTCCTCACACCATCGCTGGATTCGATAAAACCGTGATCAGTCCTCGCATTCGTAGAAGACGGCGAGCGCGCCATCGCCGTTTCCAAGGGGCCTATCTCCCTCACCCTTATGCAACTGGGCGCTTTCGAGCTTTGCTGCTGTCGCCTTTGCTCGTGATTGCCCTGCACCTTACTGTTGCCAAACAGCCCTCCATTGCCTCTTCAGCGGTTCTAGAACAGCCTGCCTTGTTCAGCTCTTCTTGGGTTCCGACTTTGGCCCAGGCGTCTATTCCCATCCCGGTCACTCAGCAAGGAGGACAAATTACGCTCAATGGTCGGACGTTGCCTGCGGCTTGGAGTCAGCGCCAGCAAAGCATTGGGATTTCCGATGCCGGTCTCATGCAGGCGTTTGGCGTTGACCTGCTGAATACCGAAGATGCGGCCAATCAACCTGTGGAGTGGTTTTCGGAGCCGCAAAATCAGTCGCTGGAGCTCCCCAGCTGGCTGACCGGGCAATATCGCTATTTGAATATTACAGAACTGGCACGCCGCTACGATTGGCAGGTGCAGGTCAACCGCTCGACCCTGCAAATTTCTACGCCCCCTGCCAAAATCATGCAGGTGCGGCAAGGTCGTCAAAGTTGGGGCGATCGCCTTGTGATTGATCTCGATCGCCCCACCCCCTGGCAGGTAGATGAACAGCGGGGCGAATCGATGATTACGCTGGAAGCGCAAATTGATCCAACTATTCTCCGGAGTTTTAGTTCCCGAGCAGGCAATTATTTAGAGTCGGTGAAGCTGGAAACCAACGGCGGTCGCACCCTAATCCGCATTGAGATTCCCACCTATCTTCGCCCTCATGTCTGGTCGCTCAGCAACCCCAACCGGCTGCTGATTGATATTCGCTCAGATTTTACCGCAGAGCGGGATATCCTCTGGGCTCCTGGTGTTCATTGGCGGCAGCAGTTCGCTCGCGTTGGCAACAGTCAGTTTCCGGTGATTTCTCTAGAAGTGGATGCTCGTCAGCCGCGCGTGTCGCTCAAGCCGATTCTGGGCAACCCTTCGGCAGTGGTGGGGACGGCTCCCCTCTTTAGTACAGCACAGCGATCGCAAGCCGCCGCCGCCATCAATGGCGGATTTTTTAATCGCAATACTCAGCTGCCGCTGGGGGCAATTCGCGCCGGCAACCGTTGGGTCTCTGGACCGATCCTCAATCGAGGGGCGATCGCCTGGAATGAGACAGGGGAAGCCACGGTGGGTCATTTGAGCCTGCAGGAAACTGTCACGGCTGCTACAGGGCAGAAGTTTCCCATTCTCTCGCTCAATAGCGGCTTTGTCGGTGCCGGCATCTGTCGCTATACGCCCGATTGGGGGGCAAGTTACACCTCAATTCTGCCCAATGAAACGTTAGTTACGATACGCAACAATCAAGTGATGGGTCAACGCCGATCTACTGCTGCGGGGCAAACGGTTCCCATCCCTGCCGATGGCTATCTACTGGCAATTCGGGATGATGCTGATGCCACTAAAGCGTTGTCGGCTGGATCTTCAGTCCAGGTGGCTACAGTAGCTCAACCCGCAGAATTTAGCCGTTATTCAGAGGTGATCGGGGCTGGCCCGCTGCTGCTGAAAAATCAGCAAATTGTCTTGAATGCGGCAGCTGAGGGCTTTTCAACAGCTTTTATTCAGCAGGCTGCGCCTCGGAGTGTAATTGCGACTACTGCAGCGGGTAACTTAGCATTAGTGACAATTCACGATCGCATTGGAGGCTTAGGCCCAACGCTAGCGGAAACTGCCCAGATCATGCAGCAAATGGGATATATCCATGCGCTCAACCTGGATGGCGGCAGCTCTACGACGCTTTATCTAGGAGGACAGTTGCTCGATCGCCCTCCCAGTACAGCTGCTCGGGTTCACAATGGCATTGGGGTTTTCCTGCAGCCCTAATCTCTGAAAACTGCCTGCAAATCCCCGTTCAGCAACCTCAATCAAAATAAAGCTGTCTTGAATTTCAACGACTTCCTATGAAGAGGCGATATAAATTGAGCCGATTGAGCACCAGGATTATGGGAATCTGGAGAATTTTGTTATGGTTGCTTAGGTGCCTTCAGGCTGCCCTGTTCCCTATGCCTTGTCGGATCAGCATCCCAGTTGCGGCTGTTGCTCAAACGAGTGTTGCTCAAACGAGTGTTGCTCAAACGAGTTGATCTGGAGATCAAGATTCAGTCATCAGGATTCTATTCTGCAATTATTCCAAGGAGAAACTATTGTGGCTCAACCTAAAGAAGTGTCCCAGTCCGCTACTCTCGCTCTAAGCAATCCCACGCTTCAAGGCGTAGCAGCTACAGAACTGCGTCCCTGGGGATCTTTCACAATTTTAGAGGAAGCACAAGGCTACAAAATCAAGCGGATTGAGGTGAAGCCTGGACATCGCCTCAGTTTGCAAATGCACCACCACCGCAGTGAGCATTGGATCGTGGTATCGGGGACTGCCAGAGTGGTGTGTGGTGAGCAGGAAAAACTGCTGTTCTGCAACCAGTCTACCTATGTTCCGGCTTGCACCCAGCACCGTCTGGAAAACCCAGGTGTGATTCCGCTGATCTTGATCGAAGTTCAAAATGGCGAATATTTGGGCGAAGATGATATCGTCCGCTATCAAGACGACTACTCTCGGACACAAGCCTAAAGTCGGCTAGCTGCAGGCATTTTGAGCGGTAGAGGTAAGATTAACTTGCCTCTACCGTTTGTGTGAGTCACGGTTGATGGCTGTAAACTAGGTTAAAAGACTGAGTTCCCAAATTCGCTATGTCTGTTTCCCTTAGCCCCGCAGCGATCGCAGAAGTTAACCGGATTAAATCCAAGCATCCTGCTGATGCTTTATTCCGCTTAGGTGTCCAGGCAGGGGGCTGTGGTGGGTGGTACTACACCCTGTCTTTGGAGGAAAACGCCAACTCAAGCGATCGCCTCTTCAACTGCGACGGCATTCAGATCGTCATTGATGCCGATAGCTGGCCCTATTTGAATGGCTTAACTTTGGACTATACCGAAGACTTGATGGGAGGCGGGTTTCGCTTCACAAATCCCAATGCCTTTAGCAGCTGTGGCTGCGGGAATTCCTTTTCAATGAGCGGCCCTGCAGCCGTCGCAGGCTAAATTTTTTAGGCAGATTTTTCAGGAAACTTTGTCTACCCCATTTCCTCAAAAATCTGCCTGCCTCTAGAATAAGCAATCGCTCGCTTTATTAAGCGGCATGTTGCCGATACCAGTCAATCGTATTCTTCAGCCCTTCCCTAAATCCTACTTCAGCCGTAAACCCAAACGCCTGTTTAGCGCGTTCGGTATCTAAGCAGCGGCGGGGCTGACCGTTCGGTTGGTCTACTTCCCAAACAATTTCACCTGCATATTCCATCAGTTCACAGATCAGGGTGATTAAGTCTTTGATGGAAATTTCGTAGCCTGTGCCCAAGTTAACAGGTTCTGGATCGCTGTAAAGCTGAGTACCCATGACAATGCCACGGGCCGCATCCGTAGAGTAGAGAAATTCGCGAGTGGGGCTACCATCTCCCCAAACTGGAATTTGGCGATCGCCCCGTTGTTGAGCTTCATGCACTTTCCGAATCAAGGCCGGAATCACATGGGAACTGCGGGGATCAAAATTGTCTTCCGGTCCATAGAGGTTGACAGGCAGCAAATAAATGCCGTCAAAATTGTACTGCTGGCGGTAGGCTTGCAGCTGCACCAGCAGCGCTTTCTTGGCAATGCCATAGGGAGCGTTGGTTTCCTCAGGGTAGCCATTCCAGATGTCATCTTCTTTGAAAGGAACGGGCGTAAATTTGGGGTAGGCACAGATGGTACCTACGCAGGTGAACTTCTT
>DATNOY010000591.1:0-6658 GCA_036703495.1 Coleofasciculaceae cyanobacterium | reverse complement strand
CGCTCCGCGCGGCTTTCAAAAAATAATCTGTACTTCACTCAATCGCAAATCGCCATATAGCAATTTTCAACGGAGTCAAATCCAGATTATTTTTTGAAAAGCTAGGCTCAATCCACTTTAGAAACCAACAGAAAAACCAACAGATCTAGACCATTCCCCCTCGTCAGAGTTCACAATTCGATCGCGTTATGATCCTTCACCCCTGCCGACTCCATCTATTTCGAGGGTCTGCCATCGTTGGCATGGCACTCTCGTTACTTGGAAACTTGATCGCCTCATCCTCTATGGCTCAGCCGCCCAGCCCCATTTCGCTAGTTCCCATTCCGCTAGCCCAACTGAACCCAGTCGCCCCGGACTATCGCGTTCCTGCGCTCCAGCGTGACTCTGGAGGCAATCTTTGGGTCGGCTCTTGGCAAGGGTTGGTGCATCTGAATGCCAATACTGGACAGACGATCGCCCGAGTCAATTTGCCGAACGTGATCATTGGCAGCTTGACCGAAGATCGGGTTGGGCGGGTTTGGGTAGGCACCTATGAAGGGTTGAAGCGGATTGATCCACGCACTCATGAAATCACGGCTCAAAACTTTTCTTTACCCTCCAATCGGGTGCTGTCGCTGCTGATCGACCAGCGGGGCTACCTGTGGGTAGGCACCGATCGCGGTCTTGCCCTCGTCAGTCCTGATGAAGGCTTATTGATGACCACCCTACAAGACTTGCCTGGACTCAGCGCCAATACTCTAGCGCTTGATCCCCAAGGACAGCTATGGGTAGGCACCCTAGATGGATTAGTGCAGGTCAACACTGCCAGTGCCATGATCGATCGCCTAGTCAACGATCTACCTGGACAAGCCGTTCAAGCATTGGCGATCGATCCTCAAGGGCAGCTGTGGGTGGGTACTCCTAGCAGTCTGGTGGTCGTTGATCCACAGAAAGGAAGGATGACGCGATCGGTAACTGCCTTTCAGGGCAAAGAGGTGACTGCCCTACAGTTTGATCAGGCAGGCAATTTGTGGGTAGGCACCAGCAATGGGCTATTTCGCATCAATCGCTTTAATGGCGAGATTCTGGGTGAAATAGCAGGCTTACCCTCTAGCCACATTCTTGACCTCTCCCCAGATACGGGCAACAAGATCTGGATTGGCACTAGCGAGGGATTAGCCTGGGTTAGCCCTACCTCCTGGACCGCCAGGATACATACTGCCTTTAGCCGCAGTTCATCACTCTAAACTTTTGCCGTAGTTTAGTGAGTCCAGGGTGCAGGGGTTCCACCCGTGGCTAGAGGCTCTCACTAGACTGGCTCCATATAGTTATGGGCATTAGGGGCAACCCCGTACAAACAACTTGCACGTACAGGCAACTTGCACATACAGGCAACTTGCCCTCATCCCTTAACCCTTTCTCCTCAATGGGAAGAAAGAGATCTGGCGGGGTTTCTGCGGTTTGGTTCCCCCTCTCCCGCTACTGCCGTATACACACTAGTCAAACCACCCCCACTAACTTGAGCAGAATGTCTATGGCTAGATCAGGAAATTCTAGAATTGGTTTAGAACTCTGAAAAAAAAGTTAAGTATTCTCCTGATCTGAACCGGCTTTTATAAACTCTTACCAAGAGTAAGCATAAATACTTAACTCAACCGCAGCACTGTTTTATAGCCGTAGCTATACAGCTGTCATCCTAAAGACGCCATGGGCTGCGCCCCCAATCAGGGGTTTTTGCCCTACGGGTCTTCACTCGCTGAGCTACAGCGATAGGACAAAACACAGTGCTAGCTTTTGCTGTGAGGGCACTTCCTACAATATGCAGAGAATTAGTGTTGAAGACCTCTTAAAAGAGTATCGAAATGGCAGACGTAATTTTAGAGAGGTTGACCTCAGCCAAGTAGACCTATTTGAATGCGATTTACAAGACATTGATTTGCAAGGAAGCAACCTCAACCAAGCTTATCTCCCCTATGTCAATCTCAGTCGGGCTAATTTACAAAACACCCAATTTCAGGATGCAGACTTGAGCCACGCGCGGCTGCAGTTGGCTAATCTTAGCAATGCCCAGCTGCAGGGAGCCAAGCTTCTAAGAGCCGACTTTGCCTACTGCCAATTAGAAGGTGCGGATCTCCGGAATGCCAACCTGCAAAGTGCTGATTTGCGTAGCGCTAGTCTCAAGCAGACTAATCTTGCGGGTTCTAATTTGGGTAATGCCAACTTGGAACAGACTCAGCTGATCCAAACCAACTTAAGCCAATGCAATTTATTTCGCGCTCAGTCCGCAGATCTCAGCCAAGCCCTAGTCGATGATTCAACGGTCTTTCCAGATGGGCATCGGGGAAGAAGTGGATAATTTGTAGCGGCTTGTACCGGCATTAGGGGGGGGTTACGGTTCAATCAAGCCAGGGGGTGGGGTGATTTCAATCCGGCGTTGCTGAAGGTCAACCAGCGGCACGATCGCCTCAACAAAGGGGATCAGCACTTTTTGCGGTTTGGTGGGTGAGGACGGGTCGGATTGGGGTGGGGCTGGACTAGCAGACCGCTCTACCTCCAGCAGATCATTGCCTGCGGCAAAGACTTCTGTGACAATGCCCACCAACTGCTGCGTTGCCTGGTCGTAAACTTCTAGCCCTAGCAAATCCGCAACGTGAAACTCGCCTTCCTCTAGCGGAGGGCGATCGCCTTCGGGTACTAACACTCGGCTATCGCGGAGAGCTTCAGCTTGCAGGCGATCGGCAATCCCTGCGAATTGCACCACATAGAGCCCTTTACCCTCAAGATATCGCCCGGACTTGAGCGTGATCGGCTCTGGCTGAGTAGCGCCAGGACGGAGCAACCAGCGGCGACCCGGCTGCTCAAAGCGCTCTGGGAAGTCTGTATTGGGATAAACTCGCACCTCACCCCTTAGACCTTGTACCCCAACAATTTTGCCAATTTCCAGCCACTCGTCTGCAGTTTGCATCTTTGCCTCTCCTTCTTAGCCTCTACTTCTAACCTGCTCAAGGTCTAACCTGCTCAAGATCTAACCTGAAAGATTTAGCCTGCTTAAGCACAGAGACACCAAGATACCAGGATCTTCGTGTCTCTGTGTTCAAGTCTCTTAGAGGAGTTTAGAAAGTAGATATAGCGGTTCTCTGCCTAATGAGGTACAAGTTATTTTTTGAGAGCCGCGCTCCGCGCGGCTCTCAAAAAATAACCTTAGGGATTTGCAATTTAATAACATCTCCACTGGCAACAACATGAGCGATAGGGGCGCAAGGCCTTGCGCCCCTACAGGGGTATACGATTTTCCCGCAGATCCCTTACTTTATTCGAGCGCGAACCGCTGTACCGTCATCCTAAGGAACGTGAATTGCATAAAACCCAAAACTTAATTTTTGCAAGCACTGCCGCGCTTTCAAAAATCAAAAGTTTGGTTTTAATTTATTCGTGATCCTAACGAGCAGCGATCGCCAAATTGCCAGGTTGGCTCAGGTTGCCCGTCATCGTTACACCTCGCTGATTGGTGCTGAGGTGGCGCACGATTTTGTAAATCGTTTCAATTTGATCGGGCGCTCCCACCTGATTAGCTAACTCGGATAGCGACAGCGGCTGCTGAGAGTCTTGTAAGACCTTAACGACCTGACTCTGGAGGTGCAGCACGGTTGCCGCTGCCTTTTTGCCCGCCTCCACGCCGGGTTGATGATAGGCATTAATGTTAACCAGTGAGCCATAAAAGCTAACTGCACGCTCATACAGAGCAATCAAAGCCCCGACAATGCGGGGATTGACCCTGGGAACCGTTACCGTAATCGAATCGCGGTGGTTTTCGTAGAGCGCCTGCCGGGTGCCCTGCAGCAAACCGGATAGAAAATCACCGGACGTTGCGCCTGGCTCTACCTCGATGGATTCTCCTTGCCGATCTTCCAACACTTCAATGAAGGTAACAAAGAAATTGGGCACCCCTTCTCGGAGCTGTTGCACATAGGCATGCTGATCAGTAGATCCCTTATTGCCATAGACCGCAATGCCCTGATGAACCGTATTGCCTTCCAGATCTTTTTCTTTGCCCAAAGACTCCATCACCAACTGTTGCAGATAGCGCGAGAACAGCAGCAGGCTATCTTTGTAGGGCAACACCACCATGTCTTTCTCGCCCTTGCCGTTGCCAGAATAGTACCAAGATAAAGCCAATAGCGCTGCCGGATTGGGCTTTAGGCTGGGGATACGGGTAACATCATCCATTTCCCGAGCACCTGCCAGCATAGCGTCAATATCAATGCCTTGCAGGGCTGCTGGCAAAAGGCCTACAGCAGACAGCTCTGAAGTCCGGCCACCGACCCAATCATGCATGGGGAAAGTATCGATCCAACCTTCTGACTCAGCTAAATTAGCGAGTCCACTGCCAATTCCGGTCACAGCAACAGCATGTTGTGCAAAGCTCAGGCCATTTTGTTCATAAAAATGCTTCACTTCCAACATGCCATTGCGGGTTTCGGGCGTCCCGCCAGATTTGGAGGTAATGATCACTAAGGTAGATGCCAGCCGATCTTTGAGTTTGGCAAACAGCCGATCTATACCTGCCGGATCGGTATTATCTAAAAAATGAATTGTCAGGGGCGGTTGATCCGCAGATAAAGCTTCTGCCACAAATTGAGGGCCCAAGGCTGAGCCGCCAATCCCAACCGATAAAATGTCGGTAAACTTAGCCGCATTAGGAGGATGGATGGCACCACTATGAACTTTGTGGGTAAAGGTGTGGATCCGCTCGAGGGTTTCCACAATGTCGTGTTTCAGCTCAGGGGTAGGGGCTAAGTCGGGGTTGCGCAACCAATAGTGTCCCACCCTGCGGTTTTCATCGGGATTGGCGATCGCCCCGCTCTCCAATGCCTTAATATCCTGAAAAGCTTTGTCCAACTTGGGCTTCATCTTCTCCACAAAGGCATCGTCAAACCGCATCCGGCTGATGTCGAGGTATAAATCTAGTCCTTCATGGTAGTAAAGCCAGTCTTGATAGCGTTGCCAAAGTGCAGCAGCATCCATAGCAGTCTTGACCTATCGTATTTCTCACTGAATAGTGTACCGACTGGACTGGCTCAGAAAACTCAGCATTTCAGAGAAGGCGCTCAACCGATCGCTTGTTCTCCAACGCTTTCCCTGAAAATGCCAGCAATGTGGCACCCAATCCTTCTTGACGCCTTGCTTCATTCTGTGGCTAAGCTCACCGTAATGGAGTATCCTGCACATCATCGTAAGAACATGTTTGGACGATGGGCTAGAGGACAGGAGTCAGGAGTAACAAAAATTATTTCTACAGAGGTTTTAGAACGGCTTCAGGATGGACTCTGAACCAACAGGACTGAAATCTCAATTGCCATAAAAAGTTGTATACTCTGTAGCTTTCTAAGAAGAGGAACAAGATTAGAGTTGGGGGAATTCAGCGCTAAATTTTGTTGAGGACGCTATCTAATTCATAAGTATTTATAATGCGATAAACCAAAATTTCTCTTGACGACTTATCAGCCCAACTGTTAACGTAAAGAAATATTTCACACAGAGCCAAGCCGAAGTACCGCTTTATGGCAAAGTTTGCCGCCTTTCCCGACACCCTGTTCTACCCTGGCAGTTGCCTCAACGCTCAGTCTTTTGAGAATCTGACGATTTTCTGCGATTTTGATGGCCCCATTGTTGATGTGTCCGATCGCTACTATCACACCTATCAACAAGGGCTGGCAGAGACACAGACAGCCTACGGCAACCAAGGAATTTCGCTCCGTCTGCATCAGCTCTCTAAAGAGCAGTTTTGGAAGATGAAGCAAGAGCGAACTCCCGATCGAGAAATTGCCATGCGCTCAGGGTTGCAAGCGGAGCAAATTGATGACTTTTTGCAGCGGGTCAGTCAGATTGTGAATCAACCGGCGTTGCTCCATCAAGATCAGCTGCAGCCGGGTGTGAAATGGGCGTTGGCGTTGCTCCATGCTCAAGGGGTGCGGCTGGTGCTGGTAACGTTGCGCTGTCAAGTTCAGGCAACACAAATTTTGCGCAACTACGGGCTTGAGCATCTGTTTAGCCAAATTTGGGGTACTCAAGATCAAACCGCAGCTTATACTAATTTGGCTGAGCAAAAGACCCAGCTTTTAGCTCAGGCGATTGCAGCTTGCGCGCAGGAGGAGAAGTCTAGCGCTTTTTCTGCCTGGATGATTGGCGATACAGAAGCAGATATTTTGGCAGGACAGGCTGCCGGAATTCCGGCGATCGCTCTGACTTGCGGCATCCGCAGCCAAGCCTATTTGCAAAGATTTACACCCACTCGCATTCATGCAGATTTGCTATCTGCATCGCACTATCTGGTTAGCCAAATGCCTAGCTATTGCAAAAGCTTGAGAGCTTGAGGTGCATAACGCTAATTTTCCGGTAGCGCTAACTTTAAAGTTTGCTGTTCAAGATTGCTCTACATCCTGCACCTGTTCCCACCACCGATTCAAAGGGTAGTAGACAGCAGGAGCCCACAGGCTGCTCAGAATGGCTGAACTCAGCGCAATTTGCTGATGGTAAATCCAGATCTCGGGGAGTGTGCGCTGCCCGCCTTCTGGAGAAGCCCCAATATCTTGCAAACTGAACTGAACGGCAATGATAGTTTCTGCCAAAACTGCCATACCAAAAACAATTAAGGCGATCGAAATAAAATCTTCTTTGA
>DATNOY010000590.1:0-8057 GCA_036703495.1 Coleofasciculaceae cyanobacterium | reverse complement strand
TATTTTAGAAGAAATCAGCTTTGACTATTCAAAATCGCAGATAAGGTTGTAAAAATCCTCTCCTTAGTTAGAATCTTTGTCAAGCGATCATCGTTACCCTATTAGTTGAAGAGGTTTAGTTTCTTCAAGCTTATCGTTCACTCAAGCGAGAATCAAATCATGCAAAAGTTAAGTAATCGAGACCGAAATAATCAGTCTAGCTACTTTGCTCGATACCTTTCCCTAGCACCTGTTCAGGCTATTCTGGCAATATCGATCGCTTTTTCTACCTGGGCGATTATCAACTACTACTTTCCTGATCTACTTTTCTATCCTCAACCTTAGAAAATTAGTTCTTACAGCTATAGCCATAGGTGTTAGAACACGGGCATTTTTGTGAGTGCGCACCCACAAAAAACATCAGCATAAGGGCTATGGCTACAGTAGCTTAGTCAATCAGCCTCAATCGATTTTTTGGCAATGGTATTGACAAATTAAGGGCTGAAAATTTAGAAGACACAGGCTGATTCACAAGACTGCTCCGAGTGAATCAGCTTGTCTTCAGATTTTACCCTTCTATGTTTGTAAGTCTAGTTTATGGCGTTTTTTGTTGAGCATTGAAATGAGCCTTAAACCTTGGATAATAATCAGTGCAGTCACGGTATTAGTTGCACTAGGAAGTCTCTTAATTAGACCTCGAGATATTCCTTGGGCAACCCGGCTTGATCGCCCAAACTGGTTGTTTTTTGAGCCTGCAATTCCTTTTATTTGGACGATCATTTTTACCTGCGGTGCCTGGTCAGCCATATTAGTTTGGGATCAAGATCCCGGTCGTTTTAAAACTTGGCTCCTGATGGGGCTTTATCTATTAGTTGAGATTGTTACCGTTGCTTACATTCCAGCGACGCTGCGATTCCGTAGCCTTGCCATAGGAACCGCTTTGGGTGGGCTGGGTGTTATTTTAGCGGTAGGGCTAGTTGCGTTAGTGTGGACAATCTCTTCGCCTGCTGCACTGCTGCTGGTACCTTACCTCTTATGGAGTCCCATCGGAACTTACACAACCGGCAAAATGATTGATTTGAACCCTGAAGCTACTTAGACTCCCTGTCTGTCATTTTTACAGCGCTTTGCGCCTGAGTAAGTGCGGGTTATTTTTGAGAAGCCATGCCAAGCGCGGCTGCTCAAAAATACCTGTGGCTAACGCAATTGAGAATTGCTGTAATTTGAGTTTGATTTGAGGAGGGCAGAGTTTAAATCCTTGAATTGCCAAGCTACAGCTCAAAGAGTTGGTGTAGGAGCTGCTGATCCGCCGTCGTAATGCTTCTTCTACCCGTCTCCACTAACTTAACCCAACTTGTGCTTTTGCCTAACTTAGTTGCCAGTGTGCTTTGAGTAATCCCTTTCGAGACTCGCAGGTCTTTTAACTGCTGACCTGATTTAATTGCTGGCTTATTACTAGGCAATTGGTTGCGTTGCTTTTTCTCAGACAGCGGCTTACATTCTGGCACGGACATAGAACTGCTAGAAATAGCTTCCGTCAAGGACACCTGAGGTTTGGCGATCGGCGATCGATGATCTTTCAGTTCCTGTAGGCGGGTGGTGATCTCGGCAGGTGGCTGGATTACCATTAGCGCGGGCAGCAATTGCTCAAAGCCGCCATAGGGCTTGCGGGTAGCATCTGTTAAGCGATCGCCATCGGCTTTTTGCGCATCCTTGGCCCAAAACTCGGCCGCCTCGTGGGGGTCGTCTGGAATCTCATTGAGGGGCAGGAGATCGGATAAATCTGGCAGATACTGTGGCGGATAGGTAGCAGCATCAAAGGTCAACTGCCAGCCATGCTCATTCAACACCTTGAGCAGCGTCTTCCATTGTTTAACCAATCGCTTCCGGGCAAAAGCATCGGCTCTTGCCAATTCAATCTTTTCCGCGCCAAAGGCTACCTTAAGCAGTGTGCCAACCCGCACCGGACTGTTGCTGACGCGAGTCTTAAACAGCAGCCACAGCATCAGCCGAGCGGCTCCCTCGTGGTTGTACCAAAGACTCATGACATCTTGCAGCAGCGACTGAGACAGGATGCCATATTCGTAATATCCTGTGCCGTCTTTACAGCGCTCGGCATTGAGGAAATACTGAGCCCAGTTGCCGGCCCGTACCTGCAACGTAAAGCCTACCAACTCAGAATGCCCTGAGAGGGTTTCTTGAAAATGTAAGATGGGTTCCGAAATTTCCCAAAGCCAGGTGCGGCTCACGCTAAAGGATTTGACCTTGCCCTTATCGGGCCAGGAGACGTAGACCAGCAGTGAACAGGGTTGTTTCGCTAGCTGCAACAGCAGCTCTAGCTTCTGCTGTTTATTCAGCTTTTTGTTTTTATCTAAACCCAAGTAGCGCTCAAGCTGGCGATCGCTAATCACAAACTGTTGTTCCCAAGGCCGCTCTAGCTGAGTGGCAAAGGCGGCATAAATGAGATGCAGGCAAGCCGCCCGGATATCAAATTCTTCGATTAGGGCCAGGGCCACCTCGCCCTCTAGCACACTTGGATCTTTCAAATACAGGTCATTGGTAATCGAGAAAGAGATGTAGCCCTTGCCTTTGGCCACTGGGCTTTGGTAGTACAATCCACCTTCTTCAGTGTCTGACCAATCCAGGCTACGACCCTGGCTCAACACCGTACAGCCTTCCCAGATCAAACGATTGGAGGCCATGCGATCGGTTAAACCATTGGGAAACAGATCAGGGCTGGTGCGCGGCCGCTTGATGGTATGACGACGACCCCGCCGAGCCGGAGGGTGAATGGCTACTTCACTTCCCTCAAGATCCATGATCTCTGGCTGTAGCGGGCTGTGCTGCTGCACCTGACCCGATTTCTGTGATGGCATGAGGGCGATTGACTCCAACCTGACTACGACTTCCCCCTAAAGATAAGGCATGTTGGGAAATTTCAATCAGCTTTTCGGCAGAGGATCTTTAGGAATTTCTTTGAGGTCATCTAGGGTGCAGCTGAGACGAGGATGATCTGGATCGGATAAATCGAGCTTGTCCCAAGGGACGCGATAACTCTTGCGAATTTTACGAGCCCCTAGAAAGTGGAGAAGTCCTGTGCCTAAGCTCCAGGCCGATAGCCGTTCAACGATCGCTGAAATGCCCAGCCAATATTCCACAATCACCCAATCTTCCCCTTGCTGCTCGGCTCGCACTTCTTCAATTAACCCAGCCTGATGGCCTAATGGATCGACCACACTTTTGCCCAGCAACAGTTCTAAATGGAGTTCACGGGTTGCCATCAGCTTCCTCCAGGGATGCGTCGAGTGACATGGTCTCGTAACCAGATTTCGTAGGCTAAGGCGGGAGTATGTTCAGCTTCTACATCCACATCCACATCAATGCCAATGTCGCGCACTTGAGACCAGGGAATCCGAAACGGCTCGCTGCGTTTTGCGCCCCACTTACTTTCTAGTGCAGCAACCCAACGCTGTAAGCGAGGATGCAGCCTGTGTGCCAGAGTCGTAGCTCCAATTTCCAGATAGGCTAATCGGGGCGGCTGTCCGTCTCGTAGCTCTACGATAATCCCATCCACCTTGCCCATTTTGCGCTGATTGCGATCGACTACCTGGTTGTCTAGCACATCTCGAATCACATCCATGTCAGCCTCCAATTATTTCTAATGGAATTGCTACGACCGCCAGCACGAACGCTAGGCCAATCGTAAAAATCACGACGCTATTGCTAATCCAGCCATTTCGGTGTTCGCCCACATACTCGCGATCGTTCATCAAAACCAAAAAAGGAATGATGGTAACTGGCAAAATTACCGTAGTCAGCGCCATCGAAAATAACGTCAGCTGTAAGGGGTCAAGTCCGACGACCATAAGCAACGACGCTGAAAATACAAACACGGTATAAACCAGGCTAAATCGGGACGCATCTTTGGGATGTAAGCTTTCGCCCCAGTTCCAACCAAAGGCTTGTGCAGTAATATAAGCCGTGTCTAAGCTGACTTCCAAAGCTGCCCCAAAGCAGGCAATGCCTAACGAAGCTGCAAATAGAACAAATCCCCAATACCCGAACGGCTGCGTTAGCATCAGCGCGGCTTGCTCGTAGCTGTCTACCTGAATCCCTCTGGGGTTCAGCACTTGGGCGGCAACGATCAGAACGCCGAGCGAGACAAGACTGCCAAAGCCCATGCCTAACCCAGCAACCGCTCGGTTGACGCCTAAGAATCCTTCATCCCATTGATCTTCCACGGCACCGGAAGAGTAGAAGTAGAAAAGGTAGGGACTGATCAATGCGCCGAGGATGCTGACGGCGACGAAGAAATAATGAGAGGTATCCTGTTGGGGGACGGTGGGTAAGAGTCCTTCTGCGACAGCGGGCAGATCTGGACGAAGTTTGAAGGTTGCCACAACAAACGCTAGCGTAATTAATCCCAATAAAGAAACACCATTTTCGATTAAGCCAAAGGTGCCTTTCCAAAGCAGCAGCCAAATGGCAAAAGCAACCGGAATTGCCCACCATTGAAAGCTAATGCCGGTGACTAACTGCAGCGCAATACAGACCCCGCCAATTTCGGCACCCAGCACCAAAAAGTCAACTATGACTTCAGCAATCAGAGGCACAATATAGAAGTTGAAGCCAAACCGCTCGCGTACTGCATCAGCTAGGGTGTGTTTGCTGACTGCTGCTAAGCGTCCGGACATTTCCACTAGAAAAATGACGCAAACGGTGCCCAAAATAATCGCCCAAATCAACTGGAATTTGTAGAGAGATCCAGCTTCTGCTGCGGTGGCGATCGCCCCCACATCCAAAAATCCGCCAATGCTGGTGACAATTCCCAAAGCAATTTCCAGGAGCTTGCTCATGGCTGTTCTCCCTGCGCTTTAGCAAAGGTGTCAAGCTGCTGTTGCTCAATCGCGAGCTGTTGCAGGGAGGAAGCGATCGCCGCTTTGTTCCTCTGTTGTACGGCTACCGTCAGCTGTTGCAGCGTTTGCTGTAACTGTTGCAAGGGCTGCTCTAAGGTCGGTGGAGCAGACAGCCCTTGGATTTCCTTCTCAATCTCCTGCTGACTCTTGGCCAACGTTTGCTGGGCATACTGCTGGGGAACTGCGCCCTGTTGCCAGGTTTCTCCCACCATCTGAGCCGTTGCTGTCCAAGACAGAATTGTTTTTAAGCCTTTGGTGAGTTTTGCTTGAGCAGTAGATGGGTTGCAAGCAGCCATCATCAGCAGCAAACCTGTCAACAGAACCCTTTTCATAGATGGCGCTTGGCTCCTTCTAAAACTGTCCTAGCGCTATTTTTATCCTTTCGTTAGGTATAGGAGACTACCGGTAGGGAGATGTTTACGTTATCTCCCTACTCCAGGAGAGATGTTTGCCAATGCTGTTCCTCAGTAACCTTTTTGTTGAGTCTAGAGTGATGGCTAACATTTCGCTGGCTAAAGAGCCGCTATTATGCTTTCAAGGGAAAGCCGGTGCTGGATTGCTGCCCAATCTAAATCCTGAATTATGACTCAACCTCAACAAGCAACAGAAGATCATCCTCTCTCCTTCGCTCCAGCCCATGACCAAGCGCAGTTTTATGCCGTGCTGACCGATTTGCTGTCTGCGATTTGTTCCAGTACTGCTTGGGAATATGGAGAGTCCTGGATCCCTCACGGCACTGTGCTAGAAGTTAGCCCTGCCTGGTGCCTGTCTACGACCTTAGACAGTCAGCGTGCTGTTGCATGGACGCAATTTCAGATGTGTAGTAAGGCTTTTATTTTACGACCAGGAGAGGGAATGCCAGGGCGCGTTTGGCAGACTCAGCAGCCTGTGTGGATCACCGATACTTCGGCTCAATCAGAAGCCTATTTTTTGCGCAATCAAATTGCCAGAGCTTTTGGTGTCAAGGCAGGTTTGGGGATCCCCCTTCTGGCAAAGGCTGAGGTGGTGGCTGTGATCGCTGTTTTTATGTCTGAAGCAAAACCAGAAGACCAAACCCTAATTGATCAAACCCAAGCCGCGATCGCCAACTTCAGGAATCTGGAGCAAATCGCCACCGGAATTTTGCTGTAGGAGCATCGTGCGACGCTCCCCAAAAATTTAGGCTTCATGCCCAGGCATCTCTTACTTATGCCGAATCAGTTCATAAATTTCTAGATAATCCCGACCCGGATGATTCCAGGAATAGTCGCAGTTCATCCCTTGCACCACAAGATCCTCAAACCCTTCTGGATCGCCGTGCCAAAGCCCCAGTGCCCGATCCATAGCAAACTCTAACGCATGGTGATCGCTTTGGTAGAACACGTAGCCGTTGCGTTCCTCCGGAGGATGGGAGTCGTCATAGTCGCGATCGAACACGGTATTGACTAATCCACCTACGCCTCGGACGATCGGCACCGTGCCATAGCGCAAACCAATCATCTGGGTAAGTCCGCAGGGTTCGTAGTTGCTGGGCACAATGATCAAATCTGCCCCAGCGTAGATCAGGTGCGACAGCTCTTCATTAAAGCCTAGCTCCAAGTGGCAGTCGGGATTATCGTTCAAAAAGGTCTTCTCATGCCAGAAGTGGTTGTTAATGCCGGGTTCGGTGGCAGATCCAAGTAAGACAAACTGCGCTCCCCGACCTAAGGTGAAGTAGATGGCATGGTGGACTAAAAGCACGCCCTTTTGTTCATCGAGCCGACCAATGAAGGCTACAACCGGCTTGTCACTATCTTGGTTTAGCAGCAGGCGATCGCGCAGAGCCCGCTTGTTCTTGGCTTTACCCTCTAGCTTTTCGGCGGTGTAGGCATAGGGAATGTAGGCATCTGCCTCAGGATTCCATACGTCATAGTCAATGCCATTCAGCACGCCGCCAAACTTATGCTGATGCATGTGCAGCGTATGCCCTAGCCCATAGCCAATTTCGGTATAGTGCGCTTCCCAGGCGTGATGCGGCGAAACAGTGGTGACAAAGTTGGAATATACAATGCCTCCCTTCATGAAGTTCAAGGCGAAGGGGTTGAAGTTGTCTTGCAGGCGATCGTATTCAAAATAATACTCGGGTCGGTTTAGCCCAGTTGCCGTCAATACTTCAGTGCCAGCCAGACCCTGATGCTTAAAGTTGTGGATGGTATAGCAGACCCGCTGATTCTCCATGCCAGAGTACTGGTACATTTCATACAGCATCACGGGCACTAGACCCGTCTGCCAGTCGTGGCAATGCAAAACATCTGGACGTTTATTGGTCTTCAGCAAAAACTCCAACGCCGCTTTGCTAAAGAAGGCAAATCGCAGGTTATCGTCTTGGTTGCCGTAGTACACCCCTCGATTAAAAAAGTTGTCTTGAGACTGAGGCTCAATGAAGAAGCAGAGCCGCCCATGCACCCAACCGCACCAAACCTGGCATTTAATAGCACCGCCATACCAGGGCACCATCAAATCTTGATAGGCTTCGTGCAATCCCCAGATGTGGTCGTACCGCATGCAGTCATACTTGGGCAAGATAATTTCAACACTATGCCCGCGTGTTTCCAGCTCGCGGCTCAACCCATAAACGACATCGCCTAAACCGCCAGCTTTGACAACGGGGGCGCACTCGGACGCGATCTGCACGATGTACATAATTGAATCTTAAAAAGGTCTGCTGAAAGAATAAAATGGCATTCTGCGCTGGTTCGCCGAAATGAGCCAGTCGCAGCAGGGCTGAACGATAGGGTCGCAAATAGATTGTGAACCTGGGGAGTAGGGTTGTGCCTCCAGCTAAGAGTAGAACCCCTGCACCCTCGCTCAAATTTCGGTAGTGGTATTTAAGTGATGATTGTTGGTTGCGGAAGCTCAGCCCTCGCAACCAACAATCATGACCTTTATTACCTTTTGAGGACTACCCAAATTTCAATCAGGATTGCTATAGCGACGATATTATACTTGAAGGAGTGTAACGTTAAGAAGAGTATGGAGCAGGAGTTTGTAACGAAACCTGTCTTGATCTCTAAAAGCTTTTACAGGAATTCTATGCTGAGAGCCTTACTGTTTGATATTGACGGTACGCTAGCTGAAACCGATACCCTCCATTACAAAATTTGGTGTCAGGTGCTTCAGGAGCAGGAGCTGGAAATTGATAAC
>DATNOY010000589.1:0-4347 GCA_036703495.1 Coleofasciculaceae cyanobacterium | reverse complement strand
CCATGCTGGAAACCATCCCCCAAGGCATCGCCTTTGTGGACGAAAGTGGCGAGCAGGGATGGATTAATCAAACGGCAGCTACCCAACTGGATTTACCTCAGGGCTCCGTTGAACCGACAGTACTGGCGCAAGCCATGACTGCTTTAAGAATGACTGCAGATCATCCTGAGGATCTGGCTACCCAGGCCGCCCAATTTTTCTCGCAGCCCCACGTCGAGATTCGAGACTGGCGCTGGCACTTCAATCATCCTACTAAAGTGTTGAGCCTTTCCAGCACCCCGATTCATCTCCGGCAGGTTCCCGGTCGCCTTTGGGTACTGGATGACATTACTCTAGCGGAACGCCGCGAAGTGGAGCGTCAACGGGCAGAGGAAGCCTTGCGTCAAAGTGAAGAGCGGCTGCAGTTGCTGGCTCGCACCACCAATGATGCTATCTGGGATTGGGATCTCCTCACCCAACGGGTCGTCTGGAATGAAGGAGCTAAAACCCTATTTGGGTACTCTGCCCAAGACCTAGGGATTGATGCGAGCGGTTGGTACGACCAAATTCATCCCGAGGATCAGCAGCGCGTGATGGCTGGAATTCAGGCAGTGATTGAGCAGGGCCAGCACTTCTGGTCAGATGAATACCGCTACCAGCGAGTAGACGGCTCTTATGCCTGCGTGTTCGACCGGGGCTATGTCATTCATTCCCCTGACGGAAAACCGGTTCGGATGCTAGGTGGCATGACAGATATTAGCGATCGCATTCAGGCACAAGAGGAATTGCAACGGCAGCACCGCAGAGCCCAGCTTTTTGCTGAAGTCACTTTAAAGATTCGTCAATCGCTGCAGCTCCAAGACATTCTGCAAACGACAGTGACCGAAGTCCAAAAAATTCTGAATGCTGACCGAGTTTTGGTGTACCGTCTTTGGCCGAACGCAACGGGCAGCGGCGTTGCAGAGGCAGTGCTAGCTGGATTTTCCACAGTTTTGGGCCATACCTTCCCAGAGGAAGTCTTTCCAGAGGAGTTTCGTCAGCTGTACCTTCAAGGGCGGATCGGTGTGGTAGAGGACGTAGACACCGATCCGCAGATTTCTCCCTGTATGGTGGAATATTTGCAGCAGTTTGAGGTGAAAGCCAAACTGGTTGTGCCCATTATTGCCCAAGGGGAACTGTGGGGACTCTTGGTGGCCCATCAATGTTCTACCAAACGGCATTGGATCAGTTTTGAAATTGAGCTTCTGAAACAGCTGGCCGACCAAATTGGCATTGCCTTAACGCAAGCTCAGCTACTGGAGCAGGAAATCCACCAGCGTCAAGAGCTATCACGCTCCAATGCCGAACTGCAGCAATTTGCCTACATTGCTTCCCATGACCTGCAAGAGCCGCTGCGCATGGTGACCAGCTATTTGCAGCTCTTAGAGCGTCGCTACAAAGGCCAGCTAGATGCCGATGCGGATGACTTTATTGGCTTTGCCGTAGATGGAGCCAGCCGCATGAAAACCTTAATTAATGATCTATTGTGCTATTCCCGAGTGGGAACCCATGGCAAACCCTTCCAGGCGATCGACTGTTCTAGGATCGTGAAGCAGGCGATCGCCAACCTCAAAATTGCCCTTGAAGAAAGCAACGCGACCATCACCTATGATGACTTACCCGAGGTATTAGGCGATCCGGGACAGCTGACGCAACTGTTCCAAAATTTGCTGGGCAATGCTGTGAAATTCCGGGGCAAAGCGCTGCCGACAGTTCATATCGGCGTAGAACGTCAGGGGGAGGCGTGGCTGTTTGCAGTGCGAGATAATGGCATCGGCATCGAATCGCAGTACGCCGAACGAATTTTTGTGATTTTTCAGCGGTTACACCAACGGGCCCAATATCCCGGTACCGGGATTGGATTAGCTATTTGCAAAAAAATTGTGGAACGGCATGGTGGAAAAATCTGGCTCCAGTCTGAGCTGGGCAAAGGTTCAACGTTTTACTTTACGCTTCCCCATCCAGGAGAGTTCCATCGTGAATTGTAGAAAAGCAGGATATCCCGTTGAAATCCTACTGGTAGAGGACAGTCCAGGCGATGTGCGGCTGACCCAGGAAGTGCTGAAAGATGACAAGTTCCACAACCGCCTGCATGTTGTAGAAGATGGCGTACAGGCGATCGCTTTTCTACATCACCAGGAACCCTATGTCGATGCTCCTCAGCCGGATCTGATCCTGCTTGACTTAAACTTGCCCAAAAAAGACGGACGTGAAGTTTTGGAGATCATTAAAGCCCATAAACAGTTAAAGCGCATTCCTGTGATTATCTTGACCACTTCTCGGTCAGAGGAAGACATTATCAAAGCCTATGATCTACATGCCAACTGCTATATTACGAAGCCAATGGATCTGGATCAGTTCATCAAAGTCATCCAGTTGATCGAAGAATTTTGGTTGAACACCGTTAAACTTCCGCCGGAGTAAAAGTATGGAGGGGACTATCATCCAGATCCTACTGATTGAAGATAATCCGGGAGATGCTCGCTTACTTCAAGAGCTGCTGAGGGAGGTCTCCTCTGTGCAATTTCAGATCACCCAGGTTGATTGCCTCAGCCGAGGATTGCAGTGTCTTAGCCAGCAAACGTTTGATCTGATTTTGCTCGATCTATCTTTGCCAGACAGTCAGGATTTGGAAACCTTTGTCCGCCTCCACAGCCAAGCACGGCAGATGCCTATCGTGGTCATCACGGGACTCAACGATGAAACCTTGGCCGTCAGAGCCGTGCAAGCGGGGGCACAGGATTATCTTGTCAAGGGGCAGGTAACGAGTGATCTGCTGTCCCGCTCGATTCGCTATGCCATTGAGCGCAAGCGCACCGAACAAAAAATTCGAGAACAGGCGGCCCTGCTGAATATTGCGACAGATGCGATTTTGGTTCAGGATCTCGATGGCAATATTCTGTTTTGGAATCAAGGAGCTGAGCGGATTTATGGTTGGTCGGCAGAAGAAGCGATCGGTAAGAAGGTTAACGATCTGCTGCACAACCCCCTGTCAACCCAATTTCAGGAGGCGAATCAGCACCTGATAGAGGTAGGAGAGTGGTATGGCGAGCTAGAGCAGCTCACTCAAGCCGGTCAAGCGATTCTGGTAGAAAGCCGCTGGACCTTAATGCGGGATGAGCAAGAACAGCCTAAGTCGGTCTTGGTGGTCAGTACCGACATTACTGAAAAGAAACAGCTTGAGTCCCAGTTTCTCCGAGCTCAGCGGATGGAGAGTATTGGGACGCTGGCTAGTGGGATTGCCCATGATCTTAATAACATCTTGACCCCCATTTTGGCAACGGCCCAACTGTTGAAGTTAAAGTTGCCCAATCTAGACGACCAAAGCCGACGGATGCTAGATATTGTAGAAGCCAATACCAAACGGGGCGCAGCTTTAGTCACCCAGGTGCTATCGTTTGCCCGAGGTGTAGAAGGAAAGCATACCATTCTGCAAATCAAACATTTGATCTGGGAAATCCAACAAATTGTTCAAGAAACCTTCCCAAAATCGATTGAAGTCCAAACAGATATTTCAGCAGACCTCTGGGCAGTTGCCGGGAATGCCACCCAACTGCATCAGGTGCTGATGAATCTGTGTGTGAATGCTCGTGACGCTATGCCCCACGGTGGAGTACTGAGCATTGCAGCCGAAAATTTGGTCGTGGATCAACATTATGCCCGGATGAATCTGGATGCCAAAGTTGGCTCTTACATTGTGGTAACGGTGTCGGATACAGGCACTGGTATTTCACCGGACATTGTCGATCGGATTTTTGAGCCGTTTTTCACAACCAAAGAAGTGGGGAAAGGAACGGGCTTGGGGCTTTCAACCGTGATTGGCATCATCAAAAGTCATGGCGGCTTTATCAATGTGACCAGTTCGCTCGACAAAGGGACGCAATTCAAGATATTTTTGCCTGCTCTGCATGCTGCGGAAACGGCAGAGCCTTTAGAGTCTCAGCTGCCTATGGGGAACGGTGAACTGATCTTGGTTGTAGATGATGAAGCGGCTATCCGTGAAATTAACCAAACTACGCTAGAGGCGTATCGCTATCGTGTCTTGACGGCCAATGACGGCATCGAAGCGCTTGCTCTCTATGTTCAGCATCAAGCGGATATTGGCTTAGTTTTAATTGACATCATGATGCCTGCCATGGATGGAGCAGCCCTCATTAATACCTTGCAAAAAATTAACTCTCAAGTCAAGATTATTACGATGAGCGGATTTGCTGCTAGCTCCCACCTCACCACAACCATGAGTTCAAGTATTCAGGCATCCTTATCAAAACCCTATACAGCGAAGGAATTGCTAATTGGGGTTGACAAAGCCTTAAAAGTAAGCTCTTA
>DATNOY010000588.1:0-3337 GCA_036703495.1 Coleofasciculaceae cyanobacterium | reverse complement strand
CCTGTGAAAAACAACGCCAATAAATGCCCTTGCTGTAGCAACTGATTTGCCCAACTCAATAGAGGAAGCACAAAGCCAACATTCCAACTGAATGACCACCAGGCGAGACTAAAGATTCCGGCACCTATAATCAAGCTAATTAAAACCCTGCTGAAGTGGTTTACTCGATGCCCTAGTAAGAGGACTGTAACCATCATTGTGGCAATACCAGCGGCGATCGCACCTCCCCGAACAACCCAAAACCAGGCATTTGGAGTTAGCCCATAGGGTGTCATCCAATCAAAGGGCACCCGACCGAGAGCTCCTTCAATCAGCTGATATGCACCAAATCCACAGGCAAAGCTAACAAATCCCTTGCTCCAAATTCCAGGGTAAAGCCAGGTGAGAACGACTGCATTCAGCCCTGCGGTTAGGGAGAGCCCTACGCTGATCCAGATCAGCCGCAGTTCGCCCAACTGCATCAGGGTATTGATGCCCCAATAGGTTTGTCGAACTGCCTGAAGCTGTTGCAGGCTCAAGTTCAAATTCGTAATTTCGTACAGTTTTGCCAGGGTAGGCGCGTAAATTTGTCCCGTCTCCCGACAACCAACAGTTTGCCCGCCGTAGGACGCGCGACAATTGCTTAAGTCATAGGGATACCCCTGCCCTTTGGTTAGGTTGAGCGTCAACAATCGGTCTTGGATCCTAGTCTGGCATTGAAATTCCTGCTGCGTTTCAGCACAGTGAAAGCTCCGGTTGGGCAAGTAAGTCGGCACATTCTGTTCAGTATGAATGGATACCCCGGCAAAGGGGGCGTTGGCTGGTACATCGGGGGCATTGGGAACGAGCAACCATAGAAATGCTGCGACTAATACAATCCATAAACTGAGTAAAAATCGTGAGAGGAATACTGTAGATCGACGCATCACAGTTAATTTCTATTGATCAAATGAAGCGATGCGTTTGAGCTACCAGAAGTTCCAACAAATCGGATAAATGTTGGTGTTCTAACCCTGTGCTTACCGGACTCGTGCTGGTCTTCGTCAAAAATCCTGGCGTAGGCTCCCCACCCTCAGGATCACGAATTAATTAAAAGTTTGGTTTTAATTGATTCGTGATCCTGAGCCTTTGGCACGCTTCGCGAACGGTGTAGAAGCGACGGACTATACAACTTACGGTGGCAAGCCGAGGTCAACCTGAAGCAGCTCAAGACGACTTTACAACTCCCCGTTCAAGCTGCCCAACAACTATTGCTCAGCTTCATCCCCCAATTGATTCATGCCAATATTCTTCAACATCAAGACCGCTATCAGTTGATCCTGATTCTGTTGTGGGAGCAAAACCTTCCACAACATCTCCACCGCAGTGAACCCGGAGTCGTCAAACGTCGTCCAAAATCTTATCCGCGCATGATTCGTCCTCATCCCTCGTACCGTTCTGATCAAACCCAGACATCTGCTTGATTTCAGCTTATCGTAGTGCCATTCAGTTATAGAGGCTGAACAACAGGGAACACTATTTAGGTCAATCTAATTAAGGAACGAAAATATGTAAACCTTGGAGAAGACTTATTTCCCCTTTGTTATTGCAAACACAGTCTTTTTTACCATCGCCATCATCCCGCTGCTTGGTTTGATATACCTAACCTGGCTTCTTTTTATTTCTGCTATTGGATTTAGTATTTGCAATTTCGTCATAGCTAGAGACGGACGTTATGGAACTAAGCCTTGGGATCTTATAGTGATGATTTTGGCTTGTGTTGCAATTATTCCTGTATTGGGGTGGTTGGCAGCAGCAACTGCTCTGGTTCATATCACAATTTTGGTGAAATACACAAAGTGGAATAAGCATCATGTGCAAACGTAACTAGGTAAATGTTGAAAAGTAATGATGAATATTGCAACAATTAAAACCTCTAGTGAAAATTTTCAATACAAGTAGCTACTGATTTGAGTTGATGTAACAGTGGCATAAACCGTGCTGCACCGGAACGTATCAATATAGTTGGTTAAGATGCCAAAGTTGTCTACGTTTGGTGAGCGCAGACGTTGGGCTGCTTCGTACTTATTGTTGAGACAGGGGTTGAAGTTTTTGGGTAAAGAGTTCAAGATGTTAGTCGTATAAGATTGCCGTATGAAATCTGGTTTGCGTAGAGGACAACTCACAAAATGGAAAGATGACCGAGGGTTCGGATTCATTCAACCTGCTGACGGTAGCCCGGAAGTTTTTTTGCACATCAGTGAACTCAAAGACGTAAGCCGTCGCCCAATCGTAGGAGACACAATTTACTATCATATTGCTGAGCAAGATGGGAAAGTTCGTGCATCGAATGCATTTATCCTGGGTGCAAGGCTCAAACCAGTCTCACAATCTTCTCCATCTACTAACAAAGGTACAAAGCAAGCTGTGCCTCTCTACCCATTTCCAGTTTTAGAGGTGGTGGTGCTGTCTTTTTTTCCAATGATTGGGGCAATTCACTTTTTACTGAAAACTGGTAATCCGTTGTCATTGATTCTCTACGGTCTGATGAGTCTTATAAGTTTTGCACTGTACGCTGACGATAAGTCGTGTGCAAAACGAGGAGCATGGAGAACACCAGAGAAAACGTTGATCTTATGTGACCTTGCAGGTGGATGGATAGGAGGATTTATAGCTCAGCGCAGACTGCATCATAAAGTCAGTAAAAGTTCCTACCAGCGAGCTTTTTGGTTGGTCGTGGCGATGCATTATGTATTTTGGTTATGGTGGCTGATTGCCAGCAAAGAAATAGTGGGCCTGCTTGACTGACAAAACTAAGAAGCCGGAATACGGCGAGGACGGTAAATTCGCGCCTGAAGGAATCCTCTTGTCGCTTGGAAGCAATGGCAGGTTGAAGGTCAGGCAGACTGGATAAGAACTGAAAAACTTGAATCTTCCATGGGTGAGTGATAGCAAGGCGAATCCTGGAAGGAACGCTTGATGCGGATACGGAAATGCCAACCCAGGTTTTCTTTGAGGTACTTCATCAACTTGCCATCAGCAAAGCCCCGGTCTGCTAACAGGACAGTTACCACATCCGGGGGCATCACTCGTGCGGCTTGCCGCAGTACCCGTTGAATCGTCCACAATCGAACGGTGCTGCTTGCGACAATTCGCCAAGCAATTGGGATAGTTCTGCCCCGATACACCACCCCAACCCAGACGATACAGAAACAATTCCACACCAGTGTGGTATCGAGGCTCAGATGCAGTCGTTTCTGCTTCCATTGAGACAGGGCTTGCTGTATGAGCGCATGATGGGCGGAGGCAACATCAATTCTTCGATTCGACAACCACCGTCGAAACCGTCTTTGATGAGACTGGGCAAGTTGAGCACGAC
>DATNOY010000587.1:0-2607 GCA_036703495.1 Coleofasciculaceae cyanobacterium | reverse complement strand
TCTAGGAAATGTCCCAGATCTACAAGCTAATCAGGCTCAGCATAGAGATTTTGCCAGATTGCATCAACATTTCTCCAGCAATTAGTCCCAACGTGCTGCAATGTAAAGTTCAGCCTACAGCTTAGGGGTTTACTCAGAGACATGCCCACTGTATGCCGTCATCTTTAGAGAAATTTTATTGTTGGTTGGAATAATGGTCAAATTATGGCTTATGCGGGGGGTAAGATGGAACTTAAAGATATGCCCCCCCAGGGGATAGCTTTATGTTATGTTAAAAAAGTTGAACTAACTTATTAGAAATCCTTGTCTTCCTTTTCTGAGAATCTCTATTCAAATTCTTTAGGATCTCGGCTTGAGCAATCCAGTGCTGACGAGATAGGGGCTTCTATGCGTCAATACCGTTTGGTATTTGCCGCATCCGCTTTCTTGGTTTCTGTGCCTGTGTTTTTTCAGGCTCCCTTGGTGCGAACCTTTCCATGGCTCAGCTTAGTCGCAACTTTGGCCTGGCTTTGGCTAAGTTTAACTCTGCGCAATCGCCCTAAGACTGCCCTATGGGGAGACTTATTGTTGGGGTTTACTTGGACTTGGCTAGCAGGATCTATTTATTGGGGCTGGCTGCGCTGGGAACCTTTGCTCCATTTGCCCATTGAAGCGATCGGGCTGCCCTTTGCCTGGTTAAGCCTGATGATGGCGAAAGATAAGGTCGGCAACTGGTTCTATCTCGGTTCGCTATTTGGTACAGCCATTACCGATGTTTACTTTTATTTAGTCAACCTCATTCCTCAGTGGCGACAGCTGATGCAGGCAGAGCCAGATTTGGTGCAACCCATTTTTCAAAGTGCAGTTATGCAAGTCCAAACGCCTTGGGGAATTGGCTGCGCGATCGTTCTAGCGGTGCTGCTGCTCACAGTAGGAATGCTGCCTTTGCGCCACCGTCAGTTTCACTGGTGGGGATTCAGCGGTGCTGTATTCAGTACAATTTTGGTAGATGGCATATTTTGGTTTGCTGCCACCTCGATTTAGGGAAGGATATGATTAGAGTGTTCTACGCAAATTTACGTCCGAGTAGGAATGCTGCTCGAACGTAGAGAGGGTTTTAAGGAAGTTGCTCGACCAATTGCTATTTTTAGGTTAAAAAGTTAGTGATTCACTAGAGTGGCTCTCGAACCAGAGCTTCCTCCCATGCAATTGCTGGAAGTTTGCCCCTTTTGCGTTGAATATGTCAGGCTCCTGTCAATCCAGAACTATGGATGGTTTCTTAGCGTGTGGTAGCTGTACAACCCGTTCCTCACTTAATCTTGCGAACTGAATCAGGTAGTCGTTACCTCTCGCTGGTTGGCAGTAATTGTTGGACAGTTGGAAGAGGAGACGATAATAACTTTGTGCTACCTGATCGCTGGATCTCTCGCAACCATGCTATGTTGCAACGCATGGAGACGGGTGAGTTTTACCTGATTGATTTAGGTAGCCGCAATGGTTCGTTTGTCAACGGTAGACGGGTCAGCGTGCCGGTAACTTTACAAAATGGCGATCGCCTCACCTTTGGTCAAACTGAGCTGGAATTTTACACGCCAGACACCGAGAATCTAGTCAGTGCATCCATGGGGCTAGACTCACAAGAATTTACGGCAACTGCGACTCTACATGTACGTCGTCTGATCTCAGTGCTGGTAGTTGATATTCGCAATTACACGGGCATGACTCGCCAGTTAGATGAAAAGATCTTATCTGAGGTGATTGGCACCTGGTTCCGCTGTGCCGGTGAAATCATCCGCGAATATGGCAGTTGGGTGGACAAGTACATTGGTGATGCCGTCATGGCTGTGTGGATCCATGGGCCACAAGGCGTTAATCCTGAAGAGATGGTTCGGATTACTCGGGCTCTCAGCGCTTTACATAAAATGACGAGTCAGCTTCATGAGCGCTATCCGCTCCCATTTCCTTTGCGCATCGGAGCTGGATTGAATACTGGCTATGCCATGGTGGGCAATACGGGGACAGGCGATCGACCTGACTATACGGCTCTGGGGGATACAGTTAATGCAGCCTTTCGACTGGAATCTTCCACGAAACAAATAGGTTCAGATATTGCCTTAGGAGAAGCTACCTATCAATATCTTGCGGAGTCTGGAATTAGCTCTTGTTTATTTAAACAACATACGGTTATTTTGAAGGGCTATGATGTCCCAACTTTGACCTATGCCGGTTCCTTCACAGATTTAGACACATTCCTACAGCTAGTGACAAACACGTAATTACAACTTTCCTGACCGGAAAGCTTTTATAGCCGTAGCCATTATGCTTAGGTATCGTGGACTCAATAAAATCTAGGACTGGGATACAGAGGCATCGCCCCCAAATCTCCATTGAATTAATTCGTGATCCTCAGGACATTTTTGTGGGTCTGCTTCGCGCACCCATAAAAATGTCCTTGTTCTAACACCTGTGGCTACAGCCATAACTATTTCCACACAAAAAGCAGAGCCTTTCAGGCTCTGCTTTTTGTCTTTTTAAGTTTGGTAAAGCGACGGGCAAAGACGGGATTAAGAGGTAAAACTACTGGGGGGAGAGCCATCCATCAGCTTTCTTCGACCTACCTTGACTGGT
>DATNOY010000586.1:0-2923 GCA_036703495.1 Coleofasciculaceae cyanobacterium | reverse complement strand
CGGGGGTTCGAATCCCCCTCTCTCCGTACTTGATGATTACTGGATGCCATTAGATGCCATCAAATGCGATTGAATGTCAGCATTTGATGATGTGTCAGCGGCTGGGCAATTTGCCGATTCGCAGTAGCCGTCTCTGGGGGTTGCTTGGACTGCTTGATCTGCTTTGTAAAGGGGTAGCCATAAATTGCTTGACTCTGCAAAGGATTGGCATAACCTTGAGGTTAGGTCTTGTCGTTCGATCGCCAGAGAGCGGCATAATGGGCTAGAAGTTGAGTGAGTTAAACCCGACAGAAGCTCGTGAAATATTTTTTCCTATCAGACGGTTGGAGTGTTGGGAGAGTCTGGGAGTTCGGTGGGTTGTGGAATGAGGCATCTTGGCGGCGCAAACCCGAAATTTATCAGACCTCCTTGTGTATGTGGGAGAACGGCGAGAAGCTATGGCTGTATCGCGTGGAAGAGGCGGTGCTGATGGTGGAGGTGAAGCCTACGGAGGGCACGCTGGATAATCCTGCGACTCGCACGATTGGGCAGGTTGTTTTGAAGCGACTGATTACGGCAGATCAGGCGCTTGATTTGCTGAGTAAAGCAGATACCTTCTCCAATGCCATTGATTCTTAAGGGTCTGTTGATTATCAGACGGGTAGCTGCAAGCAGGGAGTTGATCAGGGTTAAATTTTGAAGGTCTTCGACCCGTCAAAATGTTCTTGTCAGAACATTAGCTGCGATGAAAGCGATCGGCTGGAGGGGCGCTAAATCCTCTAAAATCGGGAAGTCCAAACTTTCGCAAAACAAACGTGTTAGCCGCTTTACTTTACGGTCAAGAAGATCTGCGCTTAGAAGAGGTTGCCGAACCGACTGCATCAGCGGGCGAGGTGGTGATCCAGGTGGGAGCCGCGACGACGTGCGGCACAGATTTGAAGGTGTGGCGGCGGGGTGGACATGCCAAGATGCTGAAACCCCCGACTCTGTTTGGACATGAAGCTGCCGGACGAATTGCCGCAATTGGAGCGGGGGTGACGGGCTGGCAGGTGGGCGATCGCGTGGTGGCCAATAATTCTGCCCCCTGCCTGGAGTGCTTTTTCTGCCAAAAAGCAGAGTATTCGCTCTGTACCGATCTCAGCTTTAACAATGGCACTTTTGCGGAATATCTTAAGGTGCCTGCGCCTATTGTCCAGCGCAATATGCTGCCGATCCCAGAGGGGCTGCCAGATGCGATCGCCGCTATGACAGAACCGCTAGCCTGCGTTTTACACGGCGTTGCTCGCTCCAATGTGAAACCGGGCGATCGGGTGGCGCTGCTAGGCGATGGCGCGATTGGGCTAATGTTTGCCGGGGCCTTGGTGCAGCGGGGCGCAACAGTCTTTTTGTTTGGCGGCAGCCACGAGCGGCTGCAGGTTGGGGAAGCGTTTGGCGTTAGCCAGACGTTCAACCATCACCAGATTGAGGATGTGCCAAGCACGGTTAAGTCGCTGACCCAGGGCTGGGGGGCAGATATTGTGGTAGAAGCGACCGGCTCTCCGACGGTGTGGGAGATGGCGATCGCCTGTGCCCGCCCAGGTGCCACAGTGAATTTGTTTGGCGGTTGCCCCCGCAATACCACCATTACCGTGGGTACAGAGCCATTGCACTATAGTGAATTAACGTTGAAAGGCGTGTTTCACAGTACGCCGCAGTATGTGCGGGAAGCGCTGAACCTGTTGTCCAGTGGAACTCTGCCGTTTGAGCGACTGATTAGCGATCGCCAGCCGTTAAAGCAGCTTGAACAAGTTTTCCAAGACATGAAAGATCGCAAAGTGATTAAGGTGGCGATGGAGCCTTAACCGCTAGCGGTCTGCTCCGCGCTGGGGCTATCCTTCAGCAGGTTGACTGGGCGTTGAAGCACCCGGCACAAACACCTGCAAACCGGCTGGAATGCATTCCACTTCAATCGGCGTGGTGCCAACAATTTCGCCATCCACCACTACCTTTTGGGGAGGATTGGTCGTGACTTTCAGCCGTTTGGCCGCCAGGTGCACTACGTTTTTCTGACCCACTTCTGTTTTGGTAATCGCGGCTCCCAGCATCCGTAGCATGGTGGTCACCCCTTGCAGTTTGGTTTCGGCTGTGGCGATCGTCACATCTAGCAAGCCATCATCAAAAATTACCTGTCCGGCACCCTGGGCCAAGATTGAAGTGGGAGGGGCGGCATTGGCGATCGTAATAGCATTGGCTTCAAAGTGGTAGACGGTGCCTTCGGTTTCAATCTCCGTTTCAAATAAGGTTTGGGTATCCATGGTTTGCCAGCCAGCCATCAGGTAGGCAAAAACGCCCCACTGATCTTTTAGTTCGCGGCTGGCTAGTTCTACGGTGACTGCTTCGTAGCCAACCCCGGCTAGCAAAATCATGGGCATTTCGTTGCAGAGGGCGGCATCTACGGTGCGGAGTTGTCCTGTCAAAATTACCTGACAGGCATTGCGGATGGGCAGCACTCGGGGAATGCCTAGCGCTGCGGCAAAGGCGTTTGCTGTGCCTCGGGGGATGATGCCCAATGGAATCTTAGTGCCAACTAAGGCTCCAGCAACGGCTGAAACGGTGCCATCGCCCCCCGACGCAATCACCAGATCGGCTTGCGTTTCGATCGCCATTGTTACCAACTGGGCTGGATCAACTTCGGGGGTGGTCTGATGCACCACGACCTGCATATGAGGCTCTAAGAGTTGCTGAATCAGCGATAGCTCTTGATCAGAGTTGCCTTGCCCGGCGACGGGATTAAAGATGAGATGGGCAATGCGGGTTTTGGCGAGGGCGCTGATCACCGCCTCTGCCGTGGCTAAATTGGTGGCCAGCGGCACGTTATGCACGTTGCAAATCCGCAGAAGTGCCTGGATGTCTGGTTCATGGGGCTGAGCATACAGCGGATCGACCAGAAAAATCACCGCTAGCA
>DATNOY010000585.1:0-4659 GCA_036703495.1 Coleofasciculaceae cyanobacterium | reverse complement strand
TGCTTTTGTTGGCATTGGGTAACGCTGCGTAATCAATTTTGCCGTTAGACGTTAATGGCAGCGTTTCCAGCTGCACAAAGGTTGCAGGAATGAGGTGATGGGGGAGCTGCGATCGCAAAAATTGCTGTAAGTCATCTGCTGTTACGGACTGCTCGTGCTTGAGAAGCAGATAGGCAACTAAACGCTTTGCTCTGACGCTGTCTTCTTGAAGTGTGACTACTGCCATTTGAATGGCTGAATGTTGATGCAGAATCGTTTCAATTTCGCCTAGCTCAATGCGGTAACCGTTCAGCTTGATCTGACGATCCACTCGTCCTAGATAATCGAGGCTACCATCAGCCCGATGACGTGCCAGATCTCCTGTTTTGTAGAGGGGTGCAGCAGGGTGATAGGGATTGACAGTAAACCTTGCTGCGGTTAAGTCAGTCCGATTGAGGTAGCCTCTGGCGATGCCTATACCGCCGATGTAGATCTCACCCGTGACACCGACAGGAACGGGTTGCAGATGGGCATCTAACAGATAAATTTGGGTGTTGGCAATGGGACGACCGATGGTTGGCGGGTCGCCTGGCTGCAATTGAGCGACGGTTGACCAGATTGTGGCTTCTGTGGGGCCGTAGGCATTGAAGAACTGATGGTCTTTTGCCCAGCGATCGACCACAGGGCTAGAACAGGCTTCTCCGGCAGCAATGATGGTTTGCAGGGCAGGCAAGGGATCTGAGGGCAGCAGGGCGAGAACCGCTGGAGGAAGTGTGACATGCGTAATGGCGTTGTCCTGGAGAAACCGAAGTAAGGTGGCTCCGGGTAAGAGGGTTTCTTTAGATGCCATGTAGAGTGCGGCTCCATTTGCCAATGCCATCCCCAATTCAAAGATGAAGGCATCAAAGTTGAGCGAGGCGAATTGTAAAATTCGGTGAGTGGGTTGCAGGTGGAATACCTGTCGCTGGGCTGCAATCAGATTGCTCAAGCCCCGATGCTCGACTAAAACACCTTTGGGTTTGCCTGTGGATCCTGATGTGTAGATGACGTAGGCAAGATGGTTTGCTGTACTGTGGCGGATGGGATTAGATGGTTTGTAGAGATCTGCCCCATCTTGATCGAGCCAATCTTGATCGAGACAAACTATCTGGAACCGATCGCTAAATTGATCACTCCTAAATTGATCGCCATATACCTGCTGAGTTACCACCAAATCAACCTGTGCATCCTTTAGCATGAAATTAAGCCGATCGTTGGGATAGTCTGGATCGAGCGGCAGGTAGGCTGCTCCTGCTTTCCAGATGCCCAATACGCCAATGATCAGTTCAGGGGAGCGATCGACACATAGCCCAACGACTGTTTCGGGACACACGCTTAGCTGCTGTAAATGATGGGCGAGTTGATTAGCTCGTTGATTGAGTTCTCGATAAGTTAGAGATTGATTGGCAAAGACAACGGCGATCGCATCGGGGGTTTGCGCTGCCTGGGCTTCGACATGGTGATGGATACAGGTTTTAGCATAATCCAGGGCTGTATCGTTTCCTGAAATGAGATGCTGATGGATTTCTGCGGGAGTGAGCAGCGGTAAGTGGGCGATCGGTTGGTCGGGATGGGCAACAATACCTTCAAGCAAGACCTGGAACTGTTGCAGCATGCGTGCAATCGTGGCTGGCTCAAACAAATCCGTGCTGTAAATCACGGTGCAGTGGAGTGTATCTAAAGCCTTGAAGCAGTGGCATTCTAGGTCAAAGCGCGTGGTGCCCGAATCAAAGTCCAGCGGACTGAGCGTTAAACCTGGCAGTTGCAACGGTGCGATCGGTGCATTCTGAAACGCGAACACGACTTGAAACAGGGGGTTGCGGCTGAAGTCACGCGTGGGCTGCAGTGCCTCGACCAGTTTTTCAAACGGCACATCCTGATGGGCATAAGCAGCGAGCGTAGTGGCTTGCACCTGTCGCAGCAGCGTTCTAAAGGGGGGATTGCCTGCCAAATTCGTTCGCAGCACCAGACTATTGACGAAGAAGCCGATCAATCCTTCCAGTTCGCTGCGATGGCGATTGGCGATCGGCGAACCTACTGCAATATCCTCTTGCCCTGTGTAGCGATAGAGCAGGGTTTGAAACGCTGCCAGCAGGGTCATAAACATCGTTGCCCCGGTTTGCTGGCTGAGGGCTTCTAGGGCGGCTGTTAGCGCTGGGGTTAGAATGAGGTGCTGGCTTGCGCCTCGATAGCTCTGCACAGGCGGACGAGGTAAATCTGTTGGCAATGTTAGTGTTGGCAGATCCATCAACTGCTGTTGCCAGTAAGCCAGCTGCGACTCCAGTATCTCGCCTTGCAGGTACTCTCGTTGCCAATGGGCAAAGTCAGCGTACTGGATGGGTAACTCTGCAAGGGGCGAAGGTGTGTTGGTCACCCATGCGGTGTAAAGCGCACCCAGTTCTTGAATGAGCACCCCGATCGACCAACCATCTGAAACGATGTGGTGCAAGTTGAGCAGCAAGACGTGTTCCGTTTCGTTGAACTGGAGCAGCGTCACTCGCATCAAGGGGCCATCGGTCAGGTTGAATGACTGCTGGAAGGCCGCGATCGCCTGCTGTCGTGCTACCTCGTCTCGCTGATCTGGGGCAACGTGTAGGGTGATGACGGGCAGGGGCATGTGCAGGTGGGGAGAAATCACCTGCATGAGTTCTCCATCTATGCGGGTAAAGGTAGTGCGCAAAGCTTCGTGGCGCTGCACGATGGCGTTAAATGTTTGCTCCAACTGAGCAATTTGCAGCTTGCCCGTTAAATGAATGGCCGCTGTCACATTGTAAAAAGGATTTTCGGGAGCCAACTGATGCAGAAACCACAGTCGCTGCTGAGCAAATGAGGCTGGAAAGCAAAAAACGTCGTCTGACGGCTGATCGTGCTCAAAAGCAGGAACATGGACGGTTGAAGTCACTGCGCCTCTCCTGGTTTCCCGTTCATGAGGGATGATCGCGACCGACGATGGGCGCTACGGGCCAGCGGTACGATCGCAGGTGTTGAAGGTTGAGCGGACTGCTCCTTCAAGCGGTTAATGATGGGAACCAGCTGGGCGATCGTGGGCGATTCAAACAGACTTTGGAGGGGTAATTCCACATTAAACTCATCGCGAATGCGAGACGTTAATTGGGTTGCCAGCAGAGAATGTCCCCCCAATGCAAAGAAATTGTCGTGAATGCCGACTCGGTTAACGCCCAATAATTCTGACCACAAATGGGCAAGGGTGATTTCCAGGGGCGATCGCGGCTCCACCTCTGCTCCGGTTCGGTTGATGCGGCTGGCATCCGGTGCAGGCAGGGCGCGGCGATCGACTTTGCCATTGGCGGTCAAGGGCAGCGTTTCTAGCACCACAAAGGCGGAGGGCACCATATAAGCAGGGAGCTTTTGCTCTAGGTGCTGCCGCAGTTGGGGAATCAGTTGTCGCGCTAATTGGGTTTGTAGCGGTTGGTTGGCATAGGTGTGCCAGGGGCGGACCTGCCCTTGCTTGCAGGGTGGAGATGCGGTCGGGGTTGAGTTTGAAGGGGATTGTTTTAAGCAGACCACATCATAGCGATCGATGCCCGACCCGTGAATCTCAATGGTGTAAGGTAACTCTGTTTGCAGATCCCACCAGTCCTCTGGATCAAGACCCGATTCGACATTTTCTAAGGCTTGTCTGATTTGACCGGCTGTTTTGAGGCTGGTTTCATCGGATAACCAATCTGCCGTTTGCACTGCCTTGACGACTCGCGCATTTAGAACACCGTTAATTTGCAACTGTTCTGGCTGCGTTTCGGCTAGCTGTTGATGGATAGCGGCTGGAGTTAAGTCAGCAGTCCAGTCTAGCGACTCGGTTGGGACTTGGGAACATGCAAATTCGTTGAGATCTTGATCCCCATGAGCAGCGCACCCAATTTGTAAGATGACGTTGTAGCGAAATTGGGTCATTTCGTTGGCAAAGCGACCCCGCGATAGCTCAACTTTCACGTGACGAATGGCGGGTAAGCGATCGCGCAGGGCCTGGAAAAAATCAGGATCGATCACCAGCTCTGTTTCTTCAAACAGGGCGCGTTGCACCTGCTGCTGTAGCTGCGATCGCTCCAGAGCGGGATCGGCTTGATATAGCTGCACTGCCGCCTGAAACGCGGTCAGCAACCGTAAATTTCGTACATCTCCGATAAAAATGAATCCCCCCGGTTTCACCCGTTGCACTGCCCCTTCCAGCACCTGTACCAGGTAATCCAGGCTAGGAAAGTATTGCACCACGGAGTTGAGAATGACGGCATCGAAGCGGGCAGGCTGCAGATGGGTAAAATCATCTGCCCATTGGTGCAGCAATTTGACCTGCGGCAAGGCTTGGCTCGGCAACTGCTGGTGAATGTAATCCAGTGAGGCAGATGAAAAATCGGTTGCCCAGTACTCGGTGCAATCGGGCGCAAGCTGAAATAGCATGAGTCCGGTACCACAGCCAATCTCCAGTATTTTCTGAGGGTGGCGATCGCGCACTGCCTGGACTCGATGGTGCAGCCATTCCCGCATCTGTTCGGCGGCGATCGGTTGTCCGGTATAGCTACTCTGCCACCCAATGATGTTAAAGGTGGGATCTTTGCTGGTATTTTCAATTGTTTGAGCGTAGGTCTGGTCGTAGAGCGTCTGCCATTGCTTAATCTGTTCCCT
>DATNOY010000584.1:0-2509 GCA_036703495.1 Coleofasciculaceae cyanobacterium | reverse complement strand
TGGCAAAATTGCCCCCAATACGCACACCACCTTGCTGCTTGCCTATGCCTGGACTCGGCCCACCCAAGCCTTCCAAATTCACTACATTCTGTTTTTGCCAGGCGTTTCAACCTCGACCTGCCTGGCCACCATTTTGCAAGGGCAGCAGTTGAAGACCTTTATCTTTACGCCGACTAACCAGACTTATGCCGCTGCTCCAGGACTGCCGGACTTTGCCCATGGGGGATTATGGCTAGCGATCGCTGGAGCCTTAGTCTGGGGAGCGATGCATTCCCTGACGCCAGGGCATGGCAAAACCATGGTGGGAGCTTATCTGGTTGGCACCCGAGCCACGCCCTGGCACGCGATTTTTCTGGCCCTGACTACCACCATCACCCATACGATCGGGGTGTTTGCGCTGGGATTAGTCACCTTATTCGCCGCTCGCTATATTTTGCCAGAACAAATTTATCCGTGGCTCAGTTTAATTTCAGGACTGATGGTGGTGGCGATCGGTTTAAACCTGTTGCAGCAACGGATCAAACGGTCTCGCGATCGCTCCAAGGACTCTCATTCTCCCGGTTCCCATTCCCACGGTTCTCATTTGCATGCGCATGCAGAGGATCATGTTCATCCTCACCCTCATCCTCATGGGCATCACCACGCCCACACACAGGATCATGACCACACGCATCACCATGACCACACGCATCACCACGCCTATCTGCCCGAAACGGACGGCGCTATCACCTGGCGTAGCCTGCTAGCGCTAGGCATCTCCGGGGGTTTAGTGCCCTGTCCGGCTGCTTTAGTTTTGCTGCTCAGTTCGATCGCCTTGGGCAATGTGGCGCTAGGATTGCTGATGGTGTTTACCTTTAGTTTAGGACTAGCAGGAGTCTTGACGGGATTAGGCTTATCTTTGGTTTATGCCAAACATCTATTTCAGAAACTGCCGACCCCTAGCCGTTCCCTGCGGGCGCTACCAGCCCTCAGCGCCTTGGGGATTACGTTGATTGGCTGTGGAATCTCTGCAAAAGCGTTTATGCAGGTCATCGGTTAATTATGCTGAAACCATTAAAAACGATCGCTTTTCTATCCGGAACCTTAGCGCTGTTCACTCCTACGGTGGCTTGGGGTGAGTTGCCTGCAACGCGACTACAGTTTGCAGCGCCACCTGCTACTGTAGATGATGGATTGGTGTGCTACATGCAAACCGCTGAGGGTGCAACGCTAAACTTGAACGGACTGTGCGGCAGCAACGCAGCGAATCCTAATCGCCAGCTGACCGTTAGTCAGTCCCCCCATTCTGGAACACTACCTGCAGGACTGGCTCCCTATTCTAGGACTTCTAACGGCGTGGCTTGCGTCGTGATTGATCAACAAGGTCGTCCCTGTCGGGCAACCCAGTAAACCGCTTATTCCTTTTACAGGACAAGTTTCATGCAAGCAATTCCTTTTAGCGCTTGGCAACAGCTCAAGCAGCAGCACATTAGTTGCGAGCAGGCGCTTGAGCTTTTGGTAGATGCCGAAGGCAATGTCCGGCTTGATTTGCTCGATCGCGAGGTTAACTCTCGGTTTTGGCGACTATTGGGCGATCGCAGCTCTCTGCCGCCGATGCTGCCGCTGTTGCTGTGGCAAAACTGCTTCTATGTCGGCAGTCCGGTGCCGTTGCTGGATCCGATGATTCAGCAGCTCAGCGCCCAGTTGCGAACTGATATTCGGGTGATTGCGATCGCTGAGAAGAGCTATCGGCAATGGAGTCGGCTGCAAAGCTTTGATACCAAACGTCTTAATGCTTCCACCCATGTCAATCCGCTGACAGGCGAACTGGAGCAGGAAGACATCACCGAAATGGCGGAGCTGTATCTGTCTCAGGTTGATAACCAGATTGAGCGGATTAAGGCCCTCATTTCTAGCGCGCTTCGCAATCGCGCCAGCGATATTCACCTGGCACCTGCCCCCGACGGGCTGCGCGTTCGCTTCCGGATTGATGGGATTCTCCGCCATGTGACGACGCTGCCCCCTGAGATTAGCCGCCGGGTGATTGTCTCGCTGAAGGTGATGTGTGATATGGACATTGCCGAGAGCCGTCGCCCTCAAGATGGCCGGATTAGCGAACGCTACATGACGGATCAGTCGGAGCAGGGGTTGGATATGCGGGTGAGTATGATTCCCTGCATTGCCGCTCATAAAGGCGAAGCTGGCGAAAAGGCAGTGCTGCGGCTATTGCGTCAGCAAAACACCTTCAGCACAGTGCAAGATTTGGGGTTTTCCGATCGGACTCGCGAAATTTATGAAAGCTGGCTGCGAGAACCCCAAGGCATGATCATCTTTACCGGGCCAACGGGTTCCGGCAAAACCAGTACGCTCTATACCAGCCTGCAAACGATCGCTACAGATGCCGTCAATATTGTCACCGTTGAAGATCCGGTGGAATATGTGCTGCCGGGCATTACCCAAACCCAGGTGCATGAACTGGCCGGCATGACCTTTGCGGCCGGACTGCGGGCCATCCTGCGCCAAGACCCAG
>DATNOY010000583.1:0-2773 GCA_036703495.1 Coleofasciculaceae cyanobacterium | reverse complement strand
TTCAGGGTAGGGCATGGCTTCAGCCATGCCACAAAGCGCTTTCTATCTCGGGGCGGCTACAGGAACTTGGGAACCGCTCTAAAGCTCCAGAAAATTACGGATCAGCTTCTTGCCTTCTGACGTGAGTACACTCTCTGGATGAAACTGAACGCCTTGAATGTGGGGATAGGTTCGATGGCGCACACCCATAATGGTGCCATCTTCTACCCAGGCCGTAATTTCCAGATCGTCTGGGCAAGTTTGCCGATCGATCACCAAGCTGTGATACCGGGTAGCCGTCAAGGGGTTCTCTAGTCCCGCAAATACGCCAACGCCTGTGTGATAGACCGCAGAGGTTTTGCCATGCATCAGCTCAGGGGCAGCAGTAATTTTGCCGCCAAACACATGCCCAATACCTTGATGACCCAGGCAAACGCCTAGCACAGGCGTGTTCAGTCCTAGGGATTGAATGACATCCAGGGAAATTCCTGACTCGTCTGGGTGTCCAGGTCCAGGAGAAATGACAATACCCTCTGGGTTGAGCTGCCGAATTTGTTCCAGCGTGATTTGATCGTTGCGATAGACCAAAACTTCAGCGGCGATCGGTAATTCTGCTCCCAGTTCTCCCAAATACTGAACGATGTTGTAGGTAAAGCTGTCGTAGTTATCAATAACGAGAATCATAGGGCTAAAAGAAGCTAGTTTGCAGGCGATCGACCAGGGGCGGCAGCAGCAGTGAACCTGCCACGATCACAGCCGCCAATGCAGACACTAAAACGGCTCCAGCTGCGCAATCTTTGGCAATTTTTGCCAGCTCATGATAGGTCTGACGAACGGTCAAATCTACCACTGACTCTAGCGCAGTATTGAGGAGTTCCATTGTCAGGACCGCGCCAATGGTCAGTCCAATAATGGCGATTTCAACCCGACTCAGCTGCAGATAAATACTCAACGAGATTGCCAGTGTACCCACAATCACATGGATGCGGAAGTTCCGTTGGGTTTGAAAGGTGTAGCTCAGCCCTGCCCAAGCGTACTTAAAGCTAACAAATAAGTTAGAGGCCACCCGCCAAGAAAGCGCCCGATTAGGCTGTTCAGCAACGATAGGACGTATGGGAGCCTCAGTCGGGACTTCTGGAGTCATAGTCATAAGCACGTTAAGAACATGGATTTTGCTAGGGACTGAGCCGATCAACAGTACAGCAATTTAGAAAGCCATTGTAGGACTGTGACAGCGTGTTGAATGCTTGAGAGTTGGCTGATGAATCGATCGCTAAATAAATTAGCGCTAAGTAAATTAATGTTAAAGCTAACTGCTATCCTTTCGGTCAATCTCAATCATCTTTATTTCCGGTTTATTTCCGGATCAAGCTTTGTCTCCCTGATAATAATGAGTTTGCAACCCAACTGTCTGTAGCAATACTTCCTGCTGTTTTAACATGCATAGAAGACTCGCCTCATCCGGGTGATCCCACCCCAGTAAATGCAGCAGCGCATGCGCTCCCAACCAGGCTAACTCTTGCTGCAGAGAATGCTGCTGTTGCTCAGCCTGGGTTTGAGCAGTTTCTACAGAAATCACAATATCGCCCAGATAGAGGGGTTGATCAGACTGCTCCTCAAGCTGAGGATACTCTACCTCTAGAGCAGCAAAGGCTAAAACGTCAGTTGGCTGATTAATATGGCGGTACTGAGCATTTAAGGCCTGAATTTCGGCATCATCTGTCAGGCGCAGGCTCAGTTCATAGGAGTAGATCGACGAAAGATCCAGTTCTGGAGGGCTATGCAACTCCGCAAAGCTGGGCTTGAGGACTGCTAACCACTGCTGAAACCAATCCTGCCAAATTTCCTCAGCCACCGGGGCGCTGGCAGCCGTTGGCGCAAAAAAACAGTCCTGTACAGCAACTTCCACTTGTACAGGCAATAATTCAGGCATCTGTGCTTCTCCTTTACCGAGTCAGGTAAGCAAGACCCACCAGCACCCCCAACAGGGCAATTGTGCTGAGGGCAAAGTGGTAGAGAGATTTTCCCCGCTTCCGCACCATGTTTCGCATCGCCAGCTTGACATAGCTGGGCTGGGCAGCAGGAGTAGGCTCTTGAGGAGAATTGCCGGATGGCTGAGAAGGGGACTGGGGCTGGCTCATGGAGCGATCGCAATGAATCCATACTAGAGTGCTACTCCGACTGTAACATCCGGCAATAGAGAAGTTTGTTATTTCACTGCAATCTCTTGGGTTCTCTGCTGGCAGACTTCGGGCAGACTTCAGGCGAACTTCGGGCAGAAGTCTGGCAACCGCCTTCTAACCCATGGGATGAATCAGCGTTGGCAGACCTGGAGCCCCCGCCAACGCTAAGGGGCAGGTAGTAGATTAAACCAATTAAACGCTGCCGCCTTCCACCATCTGATTTTCTTGGCGCAGACTGCTTTCAATAAAGGGATCGAGTTCACCATTCATGACATCGCCGATCGCCGTGGTCTCTGTGCCCGTCCGCAGATCTTTCACCAGCTGATAAGGATGGAACACATAGTTGCGAATTTGGTTGCCCCAGGCCGCTTCCACCATATCGCCCCGAATATCGGCAATTTCTTTGGCTCGCTGTTCTTGTGCAATGATCAACAGCTTAGCTTTGAGACGGGCTAAAGCTTTTTCTTTGTTTTGCAACTGCGATCGCTCCTCTGTACACCGAACCGCCAACCCAGTTGGAATATGCTTAATCAGCACGGCTGTTTCCACCTTGTTGACGTTTTGTCCTCCTTTGCCGCCCGATCGGGTGGTGGTGATTTCTAGATCTTTGT
>DATNOY010000582.1:0-4648 GCA_036703495.1 Coleofasciculaceae cyanobacterium | reverse complement strand
GGAATTTCTTGAAACGATCGCGGTTGCATCAACACCATTTCCATCTGCCCTAGCCCCGGCATGCCAATGACCTTGCTTGGCGGATGGCGTAAGCTACCAGGACGCGATCGCCGGTCTAATTCATCGGCTTCCGGCGCATCTAACCCAGAACCTGATGCGTCATCGTAATCGTCCTCATCGTACTCTTCGTCAATTCCCAGTACGTCCCGCAAGCGTTGAAGGAAGCTCATGGCAGCAGAATCCGACTAGTTCAATTGTTCTATATTAAAGCAATCCTAGCAAATAAGGAAGATTGATCGGGCTATTCCTCAGACTTGCGGTTTTCCAAGGGCAGGAAAATCGTTAAGATCTCTCCTTGATGAGGGCGCTGTTTGACGATTAGCTTACCGCCCAACGCCTGGAAGAGATTTTTGGTCACCGCCATGCTGAGGCTGAGGTTGCCGGTCTCAGGCTGAAACATCAGCATTTGCCCTAAAGACTTGAGGGTCGGCGTCAAGCCAAATTTGGCTTTATTCTGCTCTTCTGTCCCGGCTTGAGGATGAGATTCCAACTGTAGCTTGAGCTGATGCCCGGCTTGGCTCACTTGCATCTGGATGTGGCTCCCTGGGGGCAAGCTGTGGGTGAAGCGATCGACCAATCCCGTCAATACCTGATCCAGCATGGTCGGGTCAGTCACGACCATCGGCAATTTCTGCGGTAGGTTCACCTCTAGCGTATGGTTGTGCTGGCTGGCCTGCTGCTGCCAGCGCGGTACCGTTTGCTGCAGCACTTGCGATAGAGAAATGGGAGCCAGCGACGCCAGCGAATTTTTGCCCTTGGCGGTTTCTAGCTCAACGGCCCGGAAAATCAGGTTGAATCGATCGATCTGCTCGGTACATTCTCGATCGATCACCTCTAGTCGCTTAATCACATCCGGGTTAAGCTCTTTCCGCCGCAGCAGCAACCGCGTTAGGGTGCGAATTGTGGTCAGCGGGGTGCGAACTTCATGAGCGATCGCTTGCAATAGCTCCGTATCCGAACTGGTTTCTGAGGGTAATCGTTTTTCGGAAAAGCGCGGCTCCACCGATTTAGCAGACTTAGCCGCCGAGTGAGCCACCTTGCCAGCCGAGCAGGATGAAGCTGCCCGAGCAGGCGATGGCTGAGCAGGAGTGAGAGAGGCGGGATCAGCAGCGAGTGACTGAGCTACGCCCTGCAAAGATTGGCTAGCCACCTGCGCTGCAGGTTTACCTTCCAAATCAGAAGGTTGCGGTAAGCAGTCCAGCAGCAGCCGACTAAACTGCGAAACGAGCCGGTAGTCGGGCGCTTTGGGCACAAACTGTTCCATTAACCCGTCTAGAGGCGGCAGGGCATAGGGAGCTGCCATCCGCAGGCGGGCCTGTAGCGATCGCCAAGTCTGCTGTACCACCGTTGGATCAAAAGAAAACAGGAAGGCGGGTTCCCCGGCGGCTGTTTCACCCAATACCAGGATGACGCCGAATGTTTCGGTGATCGCCAAGCAAAACTGCTCAGCCGCCAGCGGATCGCTCGACAGCAAGGGCAGCGTGGGGATCGGCACATTGGTCATGGCACCTTCTAAGCTAACCGAAGGTAAAAGTTGCACTGGCATCTCGCCAGGGGTGCCAACTGTAAACGTCCAGGCCGCAAAGTTAGCCAACAAATCAGGCTGGTCTAAAATCGGGAATGGCCCAGACAACACAATGCCCTGCACGGCTCCGGTAGAGGCAGCCGACTGCTTGGATCGCTTAGTCGCTGCCAAGGCGTTAAATTCTAAAGTTTGCTGCAAGAGCTGCTTGAGGGCAGCGATCGCCCCACTCCACTCGCGCTCGGCCCGCAACTGCTGTTGAGCAGGCGATCGAAACTGCCAGCTTGTCCGTTCTGGACTGATCCCGTCTTGGATCCCATCTTGCTTGATGCCTCCCTGTCCAACACCTTTGTCTTGAGTCCCTTCACCCAAGGCAACAATTTCGCTCAGGGTTGGCAAGTACCATTTATACACGGCTCTTTACCTACAATAATCGATTGAAACCTTCGTCCATTCCAAGGATCATTCCCTGATGACGCTCCCACTTACGACAATACTCGGAGGACATCAGGTGAAACAACCTTAAAACCGAACCCTTGGAGTCGCGATCTCCCCCCGTAGATCAAGATCAAGCCGGAAGAGTGCAGCGGCAGGATCGCCATTTCGGACAGTCTATTTTGAGGACAGTTTAAGGTAAGGACAGTTTAAGGACAGTCTGTTCAAGCGGTGGGATGAGCCAGATTTGCCCGACGCTGTTGCACCGGAATTTCAATCCAAAACGTTGTCCCTTGGCCGAGTTCGGAAATGCACTGAATTGTTCCTTGATGTTTTTCAGTCACAATTTGGTAACTAATAGATAAGCCTAATCCTGTTCCTTTGCCAATGGGTTTGGTCGTAAAGAAGGGATCAAACAATCGCTGTCTAACCGTTTCGCTCATCCCTACCCCGTTATCTGTGATCTGAATGGCGATCGTCTCAGAATTGATCGGTTGAGTGCGGATTGTAATCAGACTGGGGTTGCTGCGAATCTCCTCAGCCGACCGTTGGTCATTGTGGGCTTCTAAGGCATCGATCGCGTTAATCAGCAGATTCATAAAGACCTGATTTAACTGACTGGCATGGCATTCCACTAACGGCAGCTGTCCATAGTCTCTAATCACCTGAATATCAAAGGCATTGGAGATCCCTTTCAGCCGGCCGCGCAAGAGCAATAGCGTACTCTCAAGACCTTCATGAATATCGACCCGTTTCATGGCGGCTTCATCCAAGCGGGAGAAATTACGGAGCGATCGAATCAGGTCTTGAATACGCTCAGTGCCGATTTTCATGGACAGCAAAACTTTAGGCAAATCTTCGAGCAAAAAATCTAAGTCAATCTCTTCAGTCCGGGACTGAATTTCTGGACTGGCATCTGGAAATTGCTGCTGATAGAGCTGAACTAATTCCAGCAAATGCGTCACATAGTTGCTGGCGTAAACAATATTGCCGGAGACAAAATTAATCGGGTTATTGATCTCATGGGCAATTCCGGCGACAAGCTGCCCCAGGCTAGACATTTTTTCAGTCTGAATCAACCGCGTTTGGTTATCCAGGGCCGTTTTGAGCTTATTTTCCTGTTCGATCGCCTTGATTTCAGTGTCTTGTAGCGCCGTTGCTGCCAAAGAGTAAAGGTTGGAATAGGCAAGCAATAATTGATGCACATCCAACAGGGCGTAGGTTGTCTCGGTTTGGACGACAATCGGCTCATAGACCAGGTCGAGCGATCGCTCTAGAGCCTGCTTGACGGCGTCCACCACCGGCATATTTTGCGGCAGGACTAGAACATCGCTGGTAATAAACCCGTAGAGCACCTGCAAGGGTCGCTTAGAAAATATTTCTAGGGCAAAGGGGCGGCTCATCCGTTCAAAGAACTGCCGCCGTGAAATCATGCCTTGATATTCCTGCTGTTCTGTCAGGAGCAGCCCCGGCAGCAGTGGATTGCGTTGAAACATCTCAAAAGCTTTGTTCCCTGAGCTGTTTAGCTCCAGCTGGCTGCTCCAGAGCGGTAGCTCTTGTAACGTTGTTTCGGGAGAAAGATCTCGCAGTTCCAAAAGACTCCAGTTCCCGTCACTCTTCGTTGGCATAAGGAAACTTAATCGATGACAGTGAGTGCTATGACAGTACTTGGATGTTTAGGATGGGGGTGCAGTGCTAGGGAGATGCACAAGACAGGCTACAAAAAACGATCTTAGGTTACATTTACATGAGACTAGAGAATGTCCAAGATGTAAAGCTGCGGGTTTGCATCTGTATTCTGCCCGGATCTAGGCATGGCTCACGCAGCTTTAGGTTGAATTACCTTTTGATTAATTAAAAAGTTGCTGAGTCATACTTGAGAGGTGGGGTTAATTCATAAAGAGGGCTATTAAAATCCATCCCACAGACCTCTGCTTCAATCCAGCGGCTGTTTTTCAAGTGAGCGTCTTGCTCTCGCAGTCCAGCTGACCGCACTCCGGTAGCTCAATTCCCGCCATCGTGTACTGGTTGCCGTCATGTGCATCGTTATTTGCCCAGGGATACATTCAGCAGAACTGACAGCGCAATTTTTGGCGGGAATCCCCAACCAATTTGCTGATTTGCTAGTTTTTCCAGCCCACCAGTATCCGGCTTATTCAGCGCTGCACATCCTAGAGTTTCTGGAGCAGAGTCTGCAACCCTCCGGCTTAGGTCAGCATGGCAAGCTGACCGGCAAAGCGCCATCCCCCCAGTTTGCCGCTCTTTTTTCCCATTCCCTGCTCTTCGTGGCTTTCAGTGCAGGGGTCGTTGGTGCGATTGGTGCAGCCCGGCTGTGGCTGCGGGCAGGGGGACAGGTGAAGGCTGTGATTGCGATCGATGGCTGGGGCGTGCCGCTCTATGGTGATTTTCCAATTCACCGTATCAGCCATGATGCCTTTACGCACTGGAGTTCAGCCTGGCTAGGGGCAGGGCAAGCTAGTTTTTATGCGGATCCGGCTGTCGAACATTTGCAGCTGTGGCGATCGCCGCAAACGGTTGAAGGATGGCAAATTGCCGCTGCCAGCCCGGCTGTCAAGAACACATCCCCCCAGAGCAACCCCCCTAGAAGCAACCCCGATAGCGGCGATCGGA
>DATNOY010000581.1:0-5505 GCA_036703495.1 Coleofasciculaceae cyanobacterium | reverse complement strand
CTACATGCTGAATAGTTTTATGGTGGCTAGCCTCTCGACACTGCTATGTTTGCTGATCGGCACACCTGCTGCCTATGCGCTGGCCCGGTTGCGGCTGCCGGCTGAACGCGCCATTCTCGCGATCGTTCTGATCATTACCCTGTTTCCCTACATCCTGCTGTTTTTGGGTCTGCTAGAAATTGTGCGGGCTTTAGGCTTGGCGAATAACTACCTGGCACTAGTGGTTCCCTACACCGCCATCAATGTGCCCCTGACGATTCTCGTTATGCGTAGTTTTTTCCAACAGCTGCCTCGCGATCTGGAAGACTCGGCCAAAGTGGATGGCTACAGCACCTGGCAAATGTTGGTCCAAATTTTAGTACCGCTAACGGTTCCGGCTTTGGTCACAACCGGCATTCTCACGTTCATCTCCGCCTGGAACGAATTTCTGTTTGCCCTCACCTTTATTACGCGCGAGTCGCTGAAAACGATTCCCGTGGCGGTGGCCCAAATTAGCGGCACAGCCGCCTTTGAAATTCCCTATGGGGCGCTTGCCGCTGCTACCGTAGTTGGCACCTTGCCCCTGGTCTTCCTGGTGCTGCTGTTCCAACGCCGCATTGTCCAGGGATTAACCGCCGGAGCAGTGAAAGGCTGAAGCGCTCACCCTCAACCCTCCTCAACCCTCTTTTACTACCTGCCATGGCAAAACTTGAACTCATTCACCTGAATAAAACCTATACTGCCAAAGTCGTTCCTGTGAAAGACTTAACGCTGAGCGTCGAAGACAACGAGTTTTTAACCTTATTGGGGCCATCGGGGTGCGGCAAGTCTACAACGCTGCGGATGATTGCCGGACTAGAGCAGCCTACCCGAGGCAGCATTCGGATTGGTGGGCAGGATGTTACCCAAAAGTCGGCGGGCGATCGCAATATTGCGATGGTGTTTCAGAGCTACGCGCTTTATCCCCACATGAGTGTGTATGACAACATGGCATCGGGACTGAAGCTCCGTAAAATGCCGTCTAGCGAAATTCGCCGCCGCATTGAAGAGGTCAGCCGCTTTTTGGGGTTGAAAGAATTGCTCGATCGCAAACCAGGTCAGCTATCCGGCGGGCAACGCCAGCGCGTCGCGTTAGGACGTGCCCTCGTTCGACAGCCCGATGTCTTTCTGCTGGATGAACCGTTGAGTAACCTGGATGCGCTATTGCGAGAGCAGGTGCGGGCTGAACTCAAGCAGATTTTTGCAACGCAGCCAACCCCGGTTGTCTATGTGACCCATGACCAAACTGAGGCGATGACGCTCTCTACCCAGGTTGCCCTGCTCAACGACGGCACTCTGCAACAGCTTGCCCCACCCCAACAAATTTACAGCCGCCCGGCTAACCGGTTTGTGGCTGGCTTCATTGGTAGCCCGCAGATGAATCTGCTGGAACTCCCCTGTCAGGGAAAATTTGCCTTGCTAGGCGATCACCAAATTCCTCTGCCTGCCAGCTTTGTGCCGCCACCGCATGTTGTATTGGGCATCCGTCCAGAACATGCTCGTTTGGCTCGTCCAGCCGATCCAGTCACCGTTCAGGGTCGGGTAATTTTAGTAGAGAATTTGGGTATGAGCCATTTGGTCAGCATCCGAGTTCAAGGAGCAGAGCAAACGACGGTGCGATCGCTCCTCCCCACTGAACAATCCTGGCAAGGCGATCACATCACGCTCGCCTTCCCTCCAGAACATATCCATTGGTTTCACACCGAATCTGGCGATCGCCTCCCCGATCCGGCCTAGCCCGATGCCCTACAAAAAATCTGCTTCCGTCATCTCCTGCAAAGATTGCCAGCCTGCTTGCCAGAGCTGCTTGTCCTTCAACTGCTGAGCACTCAGCCAAAAGCGAACCGTTGGATCGCAAGCTGCCACCATTTCAGCGAATACCCACTGCCCTTCATTTTTACGATTGACAACTTGAAAATGTCGCCATCCCCAGGTCGTTTGCTGGGCTGTCCACTTGGAACCGACTAAGTAGGGAAATTTTTGTTTCTTGGACATTTGTTAAGCTGACTGATCTAAGTTTTTTGGGTCTAAGTTTTTTGGGTCTAAGTTTTTTGGGGTCAAACTTTTTCCTGAGCAGAGGCTCGGGATTGCCATCCGCTTTTCACCAGGTTTTGAGATTTAGGTTTCAAGAATTAGCGACACAGCCAATTAATCAAATGATCGTTTGATTAAGACGTTTGATTAAGACGTTTGATTAAGAAAAACTGCAAGCACAAAACTTTTTGACTGCTAACCAACCAGCTTTCTAACTTGTGAAATTCCCTCAATTGAACCTAACACAAAACTTTATAGTGCTTATTCTTCGGGAATTTCTGTTCAATCGCGCTGGACTTATTAGAATAACAAATATAAGTTCAGCTATTTAACTCAACTTATTTCCACCAAGCTGCGGTTAATCTAGGGCCATACCTACGATTTTTAGCTAGTTCAAGCACTGCAAGTTACGTTTACCTCGCAGATATGGGCAGTTTCTCTAACTTTGCGCTAACCTCGAATTCTCTATCACATCTCTGTGGCGAAAAAGATGAAAAAAGCGTGCAAGTTTTGTGAGAAAAGTTACAATCGGATGAGGTCTTAGCGTCATCCACCAAAGGCAGGGACTTCCGATTTGGTGCCTCTCCCCAGCGCTTCTATGTGACTGGGAAAGGCAAATTTGCCTCAGGGTGGCTACGGGCATCAATCTACTGGGTTTACTTCCCTGGAGATTTAACTTGCGGTTGGCTCAACAATGGGACAGCTAATCAGTTTAAGGGAACATCATGTAGGGAGACATCCTGAAATTCCCTGTTTAATCGACCTGTATTTATCTGACACAAGGAGCATGAGGAGCGCGGCATGACCCAGCAAAATGGCGTACTCGAACTGGAACTGGATCAACCTGAGGCTGAGGAACTTGATGCCTTTATAGGGGATGACGGAGACGATCGAGACGACTTTGATGCCCAACCTGAAGAGGATGGCAAAGCGGCAAAGGGAGCTTCCCGCCGCCGAACACAGGCGAAGAAGAAGCACTACACCGAAGACTCCATCCGGCTATACCTCCAAGAAATTGGTAGGATCCGCCTGCTTCGGGCCGATGAAGAGATCGAGCTAGCTCGTAAGATTGCAGACCTGCTGGAATTGGAGCGGATTCGCGATCGCTTGTCCGATCGTTTGGATCGTCCTGCGCAAGACTTCGAGCGCAACATGGAGCTCTGGGCCAATGAGGTCAACCAACCTCTGCCCAAATTCCGTCGTCGCCTGTATGAAGGCCGCAGGGCAAAGGAAAAGATGGTGCAGTCTAACCTGCGCTTGGTGGTGTCGATCGCTAAGAAGTACATGAACCGAGGCTTGTCTTTCCAAGACTTGATTCAGGAAGGGAGCTTGGGTCTGATTCGGGCAGCTGAAAAGTTTGACCACGAAAAAGGTTACAAGTTCTCGACTTATGCCACTTGGTGGATTCGTCAGGCCATCACGCGGGCGATCGCAGACCAATCTCGTACCATTCGCCTTCCGGTTCACCTGTACGAGACCATTTCCCGAATCAAGAAAACCACTAAGCTGCTCTCTCAAGAAATGGGGCGCAAGCCAACCGAAGAAGAGATTGCAACTCGGATGGAAATGACCATTGAGAAGCTGCGGTTCATTGCCAAATCTGCTCAACTGCCGATCTCGCTGGAAACGCCCATTGGTAAAGAAGAAGATTCCCGTTTGGGTGACTTCATTGAATCTGATGGTGAAACTCCCGAAGATCAGGTTTCCAAGAACCTGCTGCGAGAAGACTTGGAAAGCGTATTGGGAACCCTGAGCCCTCGGGAACGGGATGTCCTGCGTTTGCGCTATGGATTGGATGACGGACGCATGAAGACGCTGGAAGAAATCGGTCAAATCTTCAACGTCACTCGGGAACGAATTCGTCAGATTGAGGCGAAGGCGTTGCGGAAACTGCGGCATCCTAATCGCAATAGTGTTTTAAAGGAGTACATTCGTTAAAGGAATCTACAATTTCTGATCAACGAATTACGGAAGCTTTTTTAACGAATTGAGGTTTTTAAAGCCTTTAAACCTACCAGCTTGATCTGGTAGGTTTTTTAGTGACCTGGACGCCAGCCCAGCTTGCCTGTAGCGGTGTGCACTCGGCTAAAGCCATTGCGATCCCCACCCGATTGCACAGGCTTGAGATTGGGCAAACTAAATTTAGAGCAGTTGAATCCCTTGAAGCATGGCATGAGAAGGATATGGAGCGGGCGATCGCAGCAGTCCATGGCGAAGTCGATAATATCTTAGCGAAGCTACCTCCAGAGGCGCGGATCTGGGTTGAAAGCCTATCTTGGCAGCAGCGCCGCTACATGCTGTCGTTATGTCACTTAATGTGTGCCGCGACGTCAGAAGTTCAAGCAGAGTTTTTGGATGATTACACAGCCGACGGGCTGGTTTCCCGCAAGCTGGAAGATCAGGAAACCAGGCAGCGAGTTGGGCAATATTTGAAGGATTTCCACATCAAAACTGAGCTATCGGAAGCCGTCTTGCGCAGCTACATCAAGCAGTTCTATGTTCACTCGGCGCAAGATACCCGCAGGCAGCCAGATCAATATCTTGAATCTGCGTTGAAACTCGTTTTCAGCTCGGAAGAAGGCAATAATGTGTTCAACTACATTCTGGGCTTTGAACTGCTGAAGATGATGTTTTGTATGAGTTGGCTGCAGCATGAGCGGCTGTATCGCTTGCAACGCAACCAGGAAGAATTTATTAATACTTACATTAAGCCGATTCAGCACGCGCACCGGATTAACGGCATTGTTGTCCCTAAAGACGAGGGGGTCTTCTTTGCTAAGCGGAATTACTTCGTGCAACAGCCAGACATAGCTCCCAAGAAGCTCCTGGAGTTGGTCATGGCCACGTTCACGACCGCAGTCACCTCAAATTTTGGCTTTACGATCATTCGGCACGCCAATTCACTCTGCTTTAACTACGACTATATTTTTCATCCCGAAACCGATGTAATTTTTCTAGCGTGAAGGCATCTTTTTAGAGTCAGGCTCTAGGGTGCTCGCATCTGAAGTACAGACGGATCGCTGAGCAACGGGCTGCTAGACGGATGAGAGGACGGAGCAGTGGCCAGTGTGGCAGCGATGAGGATGCTCAATCCGGCACTTAGGAAGTAAAGTGTGCTGGGGCGCATAGGATTTAATGATTTCGATCAAGTTGGTGACGCATACTCAGGCAGACGGAAGCCCTGAGAGAGAGTTCCTTAGTGCAGCCGCTAGTGTCCTGTCAAGAATTTCTGTGGGGTTGAAGACCCTACAAATTTAGAGCTGTTCTCAATTGCGTGCAGTACAGGATACTTTTTGAACGCCTCACTTGAGACCTTCAAAAAATATCCTGGTTTTAGTCCAGCGCGAGGCGCTATAAGGTTGGTTTTTAAGGATGGGGTACCCGACACTTAAAAAATGGCAGTCCCTCAAAAAGACAGTCCTTCAAAAAGACAGTCCCTCAAAAAGACAGGCT